>JAPUIX010000108.1 GCA_027296625.1 Gammaproteobacteria bacterium
AAGAAGGCGACGTGGCCTAGGCTTAGCTGTCCCGTGTAACCGAGCAGTAAGTTCAGGCTCATCGCCGCGATGATGAAAATGCCCGCGCTGATCAGGACGTGCATAAAATACTGATCCGTAAGCCAAACCGGGATTGAACAGAGGAACACGACCCACAGCCAGGTTGCCCAGCACTTCATCCAATGCGCTCCGCACGGGCGAAGAGACCGGTTGGCTTGTAGATCAGGACCGCGATGATTATGAGAAAGCCTATGGCGTCCCGGTAACCGGAGGAGATATAACCGGCTCCCATTTCTTCTACCAGGGCCAAAATGAGCCCGCCCAAAGCTGCTCCCATGAAGTTGCCTAGTCCACCCAGTATTACGATGGCGAAGGCTTTGAGCGCGACCATGTCCCCCATGGTAGGGGAGAGCACGAAGACGGGTCCGAGCAGCGCGCCTGCTGCTGCCGCAAGACCCGAGCCTAAAGCGAAGGTGGCCATGTGAATGGCGTTGATGTTGACTCCCATGAGTGCCGCGGTCTCACGATCTTGGAAGGTCGAGCGCATCGCTTTTCCCAGTCTTGTCTTATGAATGAGTAGGTGTGCCGCGACGATCAACAGCACGGCGATCACGAAAACGAACACCCGTATCCATGAGATCGAGATCGGTCCCAACACCAGCGGATCGACTGGAAAAGGATGCGCTACAGATTTTGCAACTCCACCCCCTACCAGCAGCTCAGTATTCTGCATGGCGATCCAGGCGCCGGTCATGACGAGCATGGTGGTATCTACACTGGCATCCCGAAGCGGGCGCAGCAGTACGAACTCGACAGCCGCACCGAGCACAAGACCAAGCATGACTGCAGCAAAGAGCGATAAGAAGAAATTAAGTTCCAACACCATGGCAAACAGGTAGACCATGTACGCGCCGAAGGTATAGAACTCGCCATGAGTGAAGTTCACGATCCGCATGATGCCGAAGATGAGAGTCAGCCCGATGCCGAGGAGAGCGTACGTCCCCCCCAAGACCAGGGCGTTCACGAGATGTTGCAGGAACTGATCCAAGCAGCTGGCCCCTTCATCGAGACTGAGAGTTGTGCAGAAAGCTCTGCCGAATTTCTAGCGATTCCGGTGCAAGTAATCTCGGGGCTTGGCTAAGCTCTGTTAGGGCAATGCGACCTTCCCGTCTCTGATCGTCACGACGTAGACATTCGGCGCGTTCTGCGCGCTCTCGCTGCCTTCTGGTCCTTGCTTGATAAAGCTGATGTTGCCGTTGATACCCCTGACATTGACATCCCAGAGAGCCTGGCGAATGGCGTCCGGCTCAGCTGATCCGGCCGCCTCGATACCCGCCGCGATCGTCATAATACCGTCGTAGCCTCGAAAGCCCTCGGTCAAGCCCGCGAAATCGTGCTCCCGATTGTTCCACTCGGCAACGAACGCCTTTGCTACGTCGGGATTGGGGACCTCCTCGGGAAACCAAGGAACGAAAAACAGAAGGTGAAATGTCCCCTCGGCTGCATCTCCAGCCTGCTCGATGAGCTGACTCGGAGAGGAGGAGCCGCCCGTGGTGATGATCCGGTGCGTGAGTCGCTGTTCTCTGGCCTGTTTCAACACCAACGTGATCTGTTCGACGCCCGTGGTCAGGAACAAGGTGTCACCGTCGGATGCCTTGATTTTGGCCAGCTGGGCACTCAGGTCCTGGGCCCTCGCGTCCATTGTCTCGATCACCCCTACCTCGATGCTGTTGCGCTCAAGCATCTCGGCGAATCGATCTGCAGCGCCACGGCCCCAATCGTTGTTAACGACGAGAAAATCAGCTTTTGCGATACCGAAGTCAGCTACCTTCGCGCTGAACGCTTCGGCTTCCATGGCAGAAGTAGGGCTGATTCTAAAAATCCATGGGTTGGCTGAGGTGGTGATCTTGTCCGAGGATGACGTTTCCACGACCATGGGAACACCGTGCTCTATTAGCCTCGGCATTACAGCCAAGGTGTAAGTCGAACTCCAAGCTCCCATGAGCACAGAGACGCGATCGCGCATGATCAGTTTTTCGACGCTTGCAACGGCCTCCCTGGGATTGCTTTTGTTGTCCTCGATAAACAGTTGGACTTCTTTTCCCAGGAGGCCGCCGGAGTCGTTGAGAAAGGTCGCAGCGATCTCAGCACCCTGGACAACGTAATTTCCTGATGCGGCAACCGGTCCCGTGAGCGGCTGCGTGACGCCTATTCTGATCGTATCATCGTCGCTGCCTGTACTGCACGCAACGATCACCGCAGCTCCGAGCAACAGCCATACTAGTTTGGCACTGGTTCTCATTCTCTAATCCTTGGCACGGAACTACGAGTTATTTAAGGCCTCCCATAACTAATTCAGCGAAGTTCTATCGATACGGTAACGCTAGGTTCAAGCTCCCATCATATAGCATCGCGTCGAACACCTTGAGTCTATCCCCGCTATCGAATGGCTATCGGCCGTAGCGGTGAGCCGGTAGCGCCTTTAAACGGGATCGGCGTGACGATGAACAAGAATTCACTGACCCCGTCGGAGACTAGCTCTTCGAATTTCAGGTTCTCCACGATAAATATCCCATTGTAAGTGATGAGCTCCTGATGGACCGGGAAGAATAGCTCCGGATCAGGGTTGGGAACCACCTCGCCGGTCCATGAATCACTACCCACCGCAACTGCTTGATGCCGGACGACCCACCTCGCAACGTCCAGTCCAATTCCCGGCGGATTGTGGCTGTACGCCTCGGGCTGTCGCCAGAGCTGCGACCATCCGTAACGGAACAGGACCGCATCACCCGCGTGTATGTCTGCTTCGGACATGCCCTGCCTCGCAAGGGCGCCCTCCACGTCTGCTACCGTGACCTCGTAGCTGTTGGGCAATCTGTCGACGCCCTTGTAGCCAGCGACATCGATCAGAACGCCGCGCGTAATAATGGGCTTCATGTGCTCGATGCCGAGCTTCTGCACCCCGTGGGGCGCATCCATTTCCGTGGCGGTGAAACCGTTGTAGAAAACGAGCTCGACTTGGCCATCCGCCATAGTGACTTCCCGGCCGATGTGACCCACCCCGTCGAACTGTGTACCAACGTGGCCAATCTCGCCGCTCATAAACTCTTCATATCCTGCGATGCGATTGCTTCCCTCGGCGGGAGCCTTGATGGGAACTCGCATGGAGTACGTACGTTGACCGAATAGTGGCATCCCGCTCTCATAGAGTTGTCCAAGCTCGTAGATTTTGCCTGTTCTGACTAACTGTGTTGCCTCCATCACCTTGGCGGGCGTAATCCAATTTGAGGCCCCCGCCTGGTCTTCCGGTCCCCAGTCGGGATTTGGCCACCATGGGCCTGACACGCGAGTCTGGGCAATGACCAGGAGTGGTAAAATCCACGCAAGAAGCCCGATGCTGACGATTGAATTTTTCATTGCATACTTCCCCAGTGGTGTCGTTGAACCTTTTCCAGGACTCTACTGTATGGACTCCACGATTAACAATAACTGCACGTAACCACTCCAGTGTGTTTCCTGCCAGTTCAGAGCGGGTTATCCCCTTGTTTCGAGAAAGCTCGCAAGCACGTCGCGGAGCACGGGTTTCAACTTCCTTGCCTTTAACTCCGTATACGGAAATCCTTCTATTCCCTCCATATAGCTCCGTTGAGCAATTTCCATCTGTACTGCGTGGACATGGTCAGCAGGCCTCCCGTAACGACGGATAACGTAACCGCCCACGAAGCGGCCATTTACCGTTGACGAGAATTCGGATGCGTCGATGACACGGACAATCGCAGTCTGGCTATCGCGCCTACAGCTCTGTCCCCATGCAGTGCCGAGATTCAAGTCAGGCAGGCAACCTTCAAACAAACGCGGCACCGACGATGCTATGGAGTGAGCGTCGTAGAGTAATGCGTAGCCATGGGCCTTCTTGATCCGCGCAAGCTCTTCGGCAATCTTGTCATGGTATGGCCGCCAATAACGCTCCAGGCGGCTTGCTATTTCATCCTCCCCAAGCGATTGCCCGTCCGCATACAACGGTGTGCCGTCGAACAGCGTTGTCGGGCACAAACCGGTCGTCGGCTGCCCGGGATAGAGGCTCTCGCCGCCGGGCGGACGGTTGAGATCCACGACATAACGGCTGAAATTGGCACTGAGCACGGAAGCGCCCATATCTCTGACGAAATCATACAACCGAGGCACGTGCCAATCTGTGTCCTGCAGACTTTTTGCTCGTTCACTCAAGCACTGAAAAATAGGTCTTGGTATGTTAGTGCCTGAATGCGACATGGTGACCAAAAGCGGCGTTGGGCCGCGGTGGTAATCGAATACATCGCTCATAGAGGCCGTTCTAAGTATTCATTTATCCATGAGCCAAATACGCCTTCCCGTATCAAAGCAGCCACGGCTTCGAGGTCGGGCTGGAAATACCGATCCTGCTTCCACCTGGCGGCCACGCGGCGGATGTGACCATGAGCTTTCTCAACCGTGGGGTTGGATCTCAACGGTCGGCGCAGGTCGAGACCCTGGGCCGCAGCGAGCAGCTCTATGGCGACAACATAGCGGGTGTTGTCGTTCATATCGGCAAGACGCCGCGCGGCGAATGTCGCCATGCTTACATGGTCTTCCTGATTGGCCGCCGTAGGCAGGCTATCTACGCTTGCGGGATGGGCCAAGGATTTATTCTCGCTGGCCAGCGCCGCGGCACTTATCTGGGCGACCATAAAACCTGAATTAAGTCCCGCATCTTCCACCAGGAAAGGCGGTAGCTGGCTGAGGCTGGAATCAATCAACAGTGCTACGCGTCGCTCGGATAAGGCACCTATTTCTGCGATGGCAAGCGCAAGGTTGTCCGCTACCATGGCGATCGGCTCGGCGTGAAAATTGCCGCCCGACAAGATCTGCCCCTGGTCGACAAACACCAGCGGGTTATCAGAAACTGCGTTCGCCTCAATCTCCAAACATGACGCTGCGAAGCGCATTTGATCCACGCAGGCCCCCATCACCTGCGGCTGACAGCGTAGGGAATACGGATCCTGCACCCGGTCACAATCG
>JAPUIX010000109.1 GCA_027296625.1 Gammaproteobacteria bacterium
GTGGACTCGGCCACCAGGCGGCACCACAGGGCACATAACACGGGTTCAAATCCCGTCCGCCCCCTCTGCCATCAACCGCAAGGTGGAAGTAGATGTTGTGATCTGGTTCGGCAAGATAAGGAAGGATGAAATTGGTACACGCTAACCAATTAGTGATTGGTACACAGCGTGGTACATCGTCTCAACTAATTTGTACTAAATTCTTTTAAATCAAAAGGATAGCGTCTATTTTCGACTCCCCTAGGGGACGCCATTTTGCCTTTTTCCCGAAATCCGAGCACGTCCGGATGCAGTCGGACAACAAAATCGTCCGTAACGCTATGTTTTTATTTTGGTTTTTGGACTAATTTGGGCGTTGTCGGGCGATACACCGCAAGCCAGCGCCTATTGGTACATGGAGTGGTACAAAACTCTTGGATCGAATCGAGTCCTGTGGCGCGATAGCATCGTCACAGGCCAGGGGGGGTGGCCGTGGCTCGTTCGGACACACTCAATCTGGCCGCGTTCCCACGTCAGCGTACTAATATAATAAAAACAATGGGTTAGGGAAGCGATGCGTAGAATAGGTCCATTATTCTACGCATAATATGCGTAAAATAGATACAGTTTACACCGCAAAAACGGCCTAATGTACGCATATTATGCGTACTTTATTGACTCTTGCGCCGAATCGTAGGCATACTCTACGCAGAATATGCGAAGATTAGATGACCTATATCTGGAAAACTAACAACTGGCCTGGCTTTACCTGGGAAGAGAGTAAGCTGCTCCCGCTGCTCACCCGTGTGTCCCACGAGCAGGGTCGCTTGCTTGGCAAGATGGAAGCGCTCGGCTTTGAGGAGCTCAAGGACGAGGCCCATCTGAATGCAATGACTGACGATGTCGTCAAATCCAGCGAGATCGAGGGTGAAGAACTGCCGCAGGATCAGGTCCGCTCCTCGATCGCCCGCCAGCTCGGCATGACGCATGTTAAAAATCTGGTCTCCTCTTCGCGTGATGTCGACGGCATCGTCGAGATGATGACCGACGCCACAACGGACTATAACCGCCCGCTCACCCGTAGGCGGCTATTCAAGTGGCATGAATCACTCTTCCCCACAGGCAGGAGCGGTCTCTCGACCATCGCCACAGGCCGGTTCCGCGATGGTCCGATGCAGGTCGTCTCAGGAGCAATCGGCAAAGAAAAGCTCCACTTCGAGGCGCCGCCCCCAGACCGTTTGACCGAAGAAATGGCGGAGTTTCTAGACTGGTTCGAAGACCCGGGCGAAACGAACCCGCTGCTTGCCGCAGGCCTTGCGCATTTCTGGTTTGTGACCATCCACCCGTTCGATGACGGCAACGGACGTGTCGCGCGCGCCATCGCCGACATGGCCCTTGCGCGCGCCGAAGACAGCCCACGGCGCTATTACAGCATGTCCAAACAGATCCGTAGCGAGCGCAACGATTACTACAACACCCTCGAACAATCCCAGAAGGGGAGCTGCGACATCACGGCATGGCAGGAATGGTTCCTCTCCTGCCTGCATCGGGCGATAGAAAACGCCGACGCGACCGTCGACACCGTGCTCCAAAAGGCGCGCTTCTGGCAACGCTTTGCCGAAGAGCCTCTGAACGAACGCCAGACCAAGGTCCTCAACAAACTGCTCGACCGCTTCGAAGGCAAGCTCACAACGACCAAATGGGCCAAACTCACGAAGAGCTCCCATGACACTGCCCTGCGCGACATCAAGGACCTGATCGAACGCGGCGCCCTCAAACAAGAAGAAGGCGGCGGCAGAAGCACGAGCTATGCGCTCGTCATCGAGGAATAGGACGTACCGCCATGCCCCGAACCGATCAGATAACGGTTATACGTACCGGAAGCACGATCGGGTCTCGCAAGAAGTGACACAACGCAAGATGTACGCTTGAATCCGGAGCCTACGCATGCGAGCGTGCTAGAAATCTTCGTTCCAACTTAGATGTCAAAACTGAATGGGATCTCGATGCCAGACGAGGTCGTGGACACTAGTTCGTCTCCCGCGAATAGCCAGTGGCGAGCAGCTTACGTTTGCGCGACTCGCCGCTGCAGCTGCTTCGAGATACGCTTCCCATTCTGGCATTCTCCCCCAGATCTCGCCCAAGGCTTCGACAGAGGCCACTCTTTGAGGTGATCGACCGGGGCGGCACCCCGCCGTGCCACGAGTCTACAGCCGCGACGTCAGGTTGAGTCATTGTTACTGCATGGTTACCTCTTAGTTATCTGTAGGAGTCTTTGCTCTGATAAGTCCGGTGCGTATACCTGAATCGACACAAGAACTGGCAACCTGCAAGCCAACCTGTAGTAACGAGCGTCTGGACACACCGTTGATCAAAGATTGGGATTCCGCGACCCGAGCTGATTGTTTATTGTTGCGGTTGCGTTTATTTACAGATTGGTTGTTGTTGGACTGCTTGATAGAGCGGATGAAGGGGAATCCAAGTGCCACGGAAGACCAGTTGGTGCCGCTGTCGAGTTAAGCTCAGACGGTTCTCCGAGAGATCCGCGCGCTCGATTTGTCGGACGACTATGTTTTCTCCGTCCAGCAGAGCACCCGTACCAAGAATCACGTTCATGAGCGAGAACACCCTCCAGACGAAGGTAAGGATGTCGTTCCTATCTATCTAGAGAATGTCGAGCTGACTTCTGACCTGAAGGTCGGACTCAAGCAGATGCTTCATTTCGGCGGGGCTTAAACATGTTTCCTGACACGATATGGTTTCACGTTGGTCTGGCCAGAATCGCCCAGTGCGAAGGTAGAGCTAGGGAGGCATCGAGGTTAATGGCTACCGCGTCAGTGTTTGTTGCGGGTACGGAAACGCTGGTTTTCTGAACGGACCTAGATCGTAAGTAGTGAATGGCCGCTTGCTGCCTGAAGCAAGGCTGCGCTGTTATCAGTCGGCAACCGGCTGTAGGATGCCTTTGACTCAGGGACGTGGAACATTCGATGCGCCGTGGAATTGTGCCAACTGTGCTGCTGCTGGCTTTATACCTGGTGGCTAATGGTAGCCTGGCGGAGATTAGCAGTCCGCTGCACGAATTGTTCGATCGGGAGTGGACCTTTCGACT
>JAPUIX010000110.1 GCA_027296625.1 Gammaproteobacteria bacterium
TTAGGAATTATCTGTTCGATGTTTACTGCGATCATGGGGACTCGTGCCGTGATCAATCTGATCTATGGTGGACGCCGGGTCGAAAAACTCGCGATATGATAGATCATTAGCTGACGAATTTTACTATGCGATTTTTCAAAAAAGAAAGCCATATCAACTTCATGGGCATGCGCAAGTCGGCGTTTTTGCTGTCGGGCATTCTTATCGCATTGTCATTAGCATCACTTGCTATACGTGGACTGAATTTCGGGATCGACTTTACTGGCGGCACATTAATCGAAGTGGGGTATCCCGAACTGGCGGAACTGGATACCGTTCGGGGTCTTCTTGACTCTTCGGATTTCGATAATGCTGTAGTTCAACATTTTGGTACCACGCAGGATGTTCTGATTCGACTTGTGCCAGAGGAAGGAATGAACAGCGCCGAGATCAGCAGTCGCGTTCTGCAAGTGCTGCAAGCAGGGGGGCAGGAGGTCCAAATGCGTCGTATTGAGTTTGTTGGCCCACAGGTCGGAGATGAACTCAAGGAGGATGGTGGCCTAGCCATGTTGTACGCGCTGATTGGCATCCTAATATATGTCACCCTGCGTTTCGAATCTCGCTTCGCTCTGGGGGCCGTTGCTGCGTTGGTGCATGACGTGACAATTACCTTGGGAGTATTTTCTATCACGCAAATGGGATTTGATCTGACAGTGCTTGCGGCATTGCTCGCCGTCATTGGTTATTCGCTTAACGACACCATTGTTGTTTTTGACCGGGTACGGGAGAATTTCCGCAAGCTGCGCAAGGACACAGCAGTGGACGTGGTTAACATCTCGCTCAATCAGACACTTAATCGTACAATCATGACGTCGTTCACAACCTTACTGGTGTTATCCGCGCTATATGCTTTTGGTGGTGAGATCATTCACGGTTTTGCAACTGCGCTTATCATCGGGGTCTTGATCGGCACGTACTCATCAATCTACGTCGCGAGCCCGATTACACTTGCGTTGGGTATTAGCAAACGCGACCTTATGCCAGTTAAAAAGGAAGGGCACGAACTCGACAGTTTGCCGTAGAAGACCTATCTGCTCTCGCGCCGCAAGTTTTTTTAAACCCAGATCGCGCATGGATGGGGTGCTCTGTTGGCGATCCGTGGTGGCTATTATTGGGGCTCGGAAGGACCGCCTACGTGTACCGCCGTCTAATGTTTCCAAAACGAGATCAAGGGTGCCAGCACACCGAACGGACTAATGCCCGGGTGGCTGATCAGAAACCAGAACGTGTACCAAAGGCAGTTCTGGTTAGCAACTAGCGTGCCGGAACCAATCAAATCCCAATGTGATGAAGATTGTTGCAGATGATCAGATTCTTTTTGCGCGCGAGGCGTTTAGTACCATCGGGGATGTTTTGCTGGTGGCCGGGCACGAGATTTCACCTGCTCAGGTTGCAAACGCCGACGTGCTGCTGGTTCGCTCAGTTACAACGGTTGATAGTGAACTACTTGCCGAGAGCAGCGTTCAGTTTGTTGGAAGCGCGGCTAGCGGTGTCGAGCATATCGACATCAGCCATCTGGAAGATCGGGGAATCGGCTTCGCAAGCGCCGTTGGCGGAAATGCAAACGCGGTTGCCGAGTATGTACTGAGCGCGATCTTCGCTTTACTCGAAAAGCAGACAACAACTCTAAGCGGACAAACCGCAGCCATTATTGGTTGTGGGCGCATAGGGTGCCGAGTTCTAGATAAATTGAATACGATGGGTGTCGACTGTGTCATCAATGATCCCCCCCTAAAGACTAAGACAGGTGATAGGCGATACCTTACGATGGATGTGGTACTGTCGGCGGATATTATCACAGTCCATGTGCCGCTTACCCGGAATGGAGCGTACCCTACGTATCATCTCGTTGACGAAGAGTTTCTTGCTCGTATAAAACCAAACGCAATTCTCATTAACACGGCTCGAGGCGCCGTCGTCGATGACGAAGCGTTGAAAGTAGCTTTAAGAAAAAAAGACAAACCTGCGGTAGTTCTCGATGTGTGGAATCACGAGCCAAAGATTAATGCGGATCTCCTTAAGAATATCGAGATAGGTACACCGCATATTGCAGGATATAGTTTTGATGGAAAGCTCCGGGCCACAGAGATAATTTACACATCGATGTGCGAGTTTTTCAATATAAGACCATTATGGAATTCGAATCGGTATCTATCTAAGCACGCGGCGAACGATTTTAAAATTTCGTGTAGCTTCACTGATGATGAGATCATTCAAATGGCGGTTCTCGCTACCTATGACGTGCGTGGTGATGCTGCATCCTTAAAACAGATGTTAAGGTTGCCACATTATAAGCGAGGTCATTATTTCGAAGACTTACGTACCGAATACCCTCTGCGCCGGGAGTTTCACAGTACTTTGATTTGTCTTCCTAGCAACAAGCGTCGCGTTGCGCGGAAGCTCAGGAGATTAGGGTTCCGCATTGATATCCAAGAGCCTACAGTCATGATGGGGAGTGGTCGGAACGGCTATGGTTAGCATAGGCACGCCTCTGACATCGACGGCAACAAAAATACTTTTGCTGGGTTCAGGCGAGTTAGGCAAGGAGGTAGCAATCGAGGCCCAACGGTACGGCGTTGAGGTTGTGGCGGTGGATCGATACGCAAATGCACCGGCAATGCAAGTTGCTCATCGCTCACACGTCATCTCAATGTTGGACGGTGCTGAACTTCGAAAGGTTGTGGAAGCAGAGCAGCCCACGCTAATCGTACCAGAAATTGAGGCGATCGCGACGGACACGCTCGTTACACTTGAGGAACAAGGTCAGACAGTGATCCCAACGGCTCGGGCTACCCGTCTGACCATGGACCGTGAAGGCATCCGTCGCCTCGCCGCTGAGGAACTGGGGCTGGCAACTTCGCCGTATCGTTTTGCTGATACCGAATCAGAGTACCGCGATGCCATCGATAGACTCGGTATGCCCTGCTTGGTGAAGCCAGTAATGAGTTCATCGGGTAAGGGGCAAAGTGTTATCCGCAGTGATTCTGAGATTGGAGCCGCTTGGAACTATTCGCAGACGGGTGGCCGTGGAATGGGCGGGCGTGTCATAGTTGAGGGACTGGTCGAGTTTGACTATGAGATCACCCTGCTGACGGTACGCTCTAGAGATGGAACAATCTTTTGTCCTCCAATCGGTCATCTTCAAGTGGACGGCGATTTTCGCGAATCGTGGCAGCCTCAGCCCATGACTGAAGGAGTGCGGGCGGAGGCGGAACGAATCGCACAGACAATCACTGACGCTCTCGGCGGGCGAGGATTGTTTGGCGTTGAGCTATTTATTGAAGGAGAACGCGTCTATTTCAGCGAGATCTCGCCACGACCGCATGATACAGGGATGGTCACGCTGATCTCGCAAGATCTTTCTGAATTTGCCCTGCACGTGCGTGCGATTTTGGAATTGCCAATTCCCAATATTCGTCAGTTCGGCGCCGCCGCAGCGTGCGCAATCCTTGCTGAGGGTGATTCCAAGGCGGTGATCTATGGGGACCTCGATCGAGCGCTGGCAGAACCTAACAGCACAATCCGGCTGTTTGGTAAACCGAATGTTTCCGGTAGACGCCGTATGGGTGTTGCGTTAGCGCTTGGTAACACCTTGGAGGAGGCGCGGGCGAAGGCAGGCAAAGTGGCCAATGCTGTTCAAGTCAATTTGTAGTACTGTGGCAGGAGATTTCATTGGTGCGGTGCTCTGGGCCTCAACCATGAATACCCTTCGAAAAAATACGAGGAGGTAAAGACCGTGCGTATCATGCATACCATGCTTCGTGTCGGTGACATGGACCGATCTATTCACTTCTATACGGAAGTCCTAGGAATGAAGGTCCTCCGCAAGCAGGAGTACCCGGATAATCAGTTTACGCTTGCGTTCGTTGGATATGGCGACGAGGTTGACCATGCGGTATTGGAATTAACCTACAATTGGGACCAGGATCGCTATGAGATGGGGGACGCGTACGGGCATATTGCCATCGGTGTTGACGATGTTTACGCGGCGTGCGACGCGATCTGTGAACGTGGCGGAAAGATCGTGCGCGATGCAGGCCCGATGAAAGGAGGCTCAACAGTTATTGCGTTTGTTGAGGATCCGGATGGATATAAGATAGAGTTTCTGGAGGATCCTGCTCAGTAATCGTCGAGCGGTTCAAATTGTTCCGTGGATTGGTCTCATTCTTCTACAGTGATGGTTATTTTCTCTGAGATCACCGGAGAGTCGTGCGGGATGTGGCGGTAGTCCCCTAGGATAAGCTGCAAAGTGTATATCCCCGGGGCCAGCATCAAACGAGTTTCAGTCTGACCTCCGCCAAAGTGCCGGTGGCTCTCGTCCTTGGGGATGGGCCGATCGAGCGTAGGTAGTTTAGAATTGATTAATAAGTGATGATGTCCGGTGTTGGGAATGTCGACGCCTGCGGGTGCGATGCCCATATCTGCGAGGCCAAATCGAACGATCAACGGGCTCTTCGTGACGGCGCCATCTTCTGGCGTTATGAAATAGACATCTGCGCCTTGTGGTGATGGAGTCTGAGCGAATACGTGAAAACCCAAGAACATGAAGCTCATAGGCAAGGCAAGAAAGCGTGCCATGTTATTTCCCGTCCCGATTTGGCTTGGCTCTGCAGTTTATCATAGGGACTTTACAGTTTGACTACATTCGAGGTGTCGAGTACGAAGAATGATAATCTTCCAGCCTTGCATTTAATTGTCCGCTTAGCCCGTGGGGGTTGTTTACTAGTCCGATTGACGTTGATTCCTGAGTCTCAGAAAATAGTTTCCCAATCCGTGCGCGATTCGAGAAATGACTAATAGTCATCCGAGTGCTCAAACAAGTGGCGATCCGCTCGTCAAGATTAGGGGCTTGACGTTTAAACGCGATTCGCGCGTGATTTTTGACAACGTCGATATTGATATACCGCGCGGGAAGATCACGGCGATTATGGGTCCGAGTGGTTGTGGCAAAACCACGATGTTACGCATTATCGGCGGCCAGTTGCGGCCAGAGTCTGGAAGCGTGGTTTTCGATGGCCATGAGGTGCCGGCACTCTCTCGCAGGGCATTATTTACCTTGCGCAAGCGTATGGGCATGCTTTTTCAAAGTGGCGCGCTGCTGACCGACCTTAACGTCTTTGAAAATGTTGCCTTTCCACTGCGCGAACATACGGAGTTGCCTGACTCAATGATCCACGATTTGGTGCTGATGAAGCTTGAGGCAGTGGGATTGCGTGGGGCAAAGCATTTGATGACAAGCCAACTATCGGGCGGGATGCAGCGGCGTGTGGCGCTTGCCCGCGCCATCGCGCTGGATCCCATGATGATCATGTATGACGAACCGTTTACCGGACAAGACCCCATCTCGATGGGCGTTTTAGTTCGGCTAATTAAGCTAATGAAGGATGCCTTGGGGATCACAAGCATCGTGGTGTCCCATGACGTGGAGGAGACGGCGTCGATCTCCGACTATATCTACGTGCTGTCTGCTGGCAAGGTGGTCGGCGAAGGAAGCCCCGAGGCACTCAGGAATTCGACGTCTGAGTGGGTTCGCCAGTTTATGGATGCCCTGCCCGACGGGCCAGTCCCCTTCCATTACCCGGCACCCGACTACGAGGATGATCTCCTGAGCGGAGGGAGGATGTGACGGAGGCGCTGCAAAGCTTAGGCCGTGTTGGTCTCAGGACCTTTGAACGCCTGGGGCGTGGACACATCTTCATGGCTTATGTCCTGGCAGGCGTTCCAGAGATTGTCGTCCGGTGGCGTTTAATTATTCAGCAAATCTACGCCGTGGGCGTGCTGTCGCTGGTGATCATCGTGGTTTCCGGTCTATTTGTCGGCATGGTGCTTGGCCTGCAAGGTTATAATACGTTAGTTGATTTTGGCGCGGAGGAGTCGCTCGGCGTCCTCGTGGCGTTGTCTCTGGTGAGAGAGCTGGGACCCGTGGTATCGGCGCTACTATTTGCTGGTCGGGCTGGATCTGCGTTGACAGCCGAAATCGGGTTGATGAAGGTCACAGAGCAACTTTCAGCCATGGAGATGATGGCGATTGACCCATTACGTAGGGTGGTGGCCCCGCGTTTCCT
>JAPUIX010000111.1 GCA_027296625.1 Gammaproteobacteria bacterium
AAAGGTCTGACAAGTCGACGGACCTAACGAGGATTCCGCTGGCACTTCATCTCCGTAGATCAGTTTGAAGGTTATGTGCAATAGGATCGAGATATGGAAGCGACAGGGACAGCAGCGTGATGGTGTGCAGTGATTGCACCTCTCGTCTTTCTCTGGGATATGTACAAATGGGATTCTTACAAGAGGGGATATATAGATGGGGAGTCGGCAACGACCTGTTGTTTCATTGGAGGACCTTTCGACTTGGTGCGAAGGTCGCTTCAAGTCGGCCTTGCGCAACGTGATGTTCGAGGTCGGCTATTCCTCAGCAGTGTTTGGAATCACTCTCAACGATGACAGACAGCTAGTAGCCAAAGTCCGACAGTGGCGTGAGCGGCTCGCGTCATGCTGGCAAGTGCATCGAAGTATGTGGGAAGCAGGCTTCCCTTGCCCTGAGCCACTCGGTCCTCCGGAAAGACACGGTAGCCTGGCCGTCTCGTTTGAAGGTTACTTGTCGGGAGGTGAACCACTCCCCCGCGGCACTGGGGCTGCAAGGGAACTTGGACGCGTCCTTGCCGAACTTGTCAAACTTGCTCCAGGGGCAGGTGGTTTCCCCGAGCTGGATGCACCATGGGGATTCCTGCGCTGGGACGACGAAGGTGACACCTGGCCACCTGCAACGGATATCACCGAAAACCTAAATTCGAAGCATGAGCCTCAATGGATCGACCACGCAGCCAAAGTGGCACGTTCAATAATCCGGGCAAACGAACTGCCGCCGGTCTTAGGCCACGGTGATTGGTGGTCTGAAAACATCCGTTGGGAGAACGGGCGTCTTCATGCAGTCGATGACTGGGATTCTGTCGTGTCGCTGCCGGAGCCCGCCATAGCAGGCGTTGCAGCCGCCTTGTTCGCTGACGGACAGTCAACAATCGAAGAAAGCGCAGCCTTTCTGGATGCATACGTTAGCACGTCTGATCGACGCTGGAATACGACTGAATACCAGATGTCATGGGCTGCAGGGCTTTGGGCGAGGCTTTTCGATGCTCGCAAAGAATCGGTGCAAGGCGGTTTGAAGTTTGCCGCTCTTCTCAAAGGAGAAGTAGAGGAACGCCTTGATCGTGCCGGAGTGAGATTCACGTTGCATGGTCACGAAACGCCATAACCGATCGCTGCAGGGGACGCCGTAGACCGCGCCCCTGAGCTCAACGTTAGATTTAAATACCTCTCTACTGTTTTTATCGTATCCACCACCACAAAATCGCAACAGGATGCAGCGTCCTTCGCAGTACGCCAATGCCATACCAACGAAAGGATTCACATGAAGAAATCTGATCCACTTGAACAAGGTCTCGCAGCCGGCGAGGCAGCAGCTTCTGCCGCCGGAGGCACCCCACCAACATCGGAAAACGGCGGGCGCATGTATGTGCGCACACAGGGCTTTGGGTCGACCGATGCTGAGCTACGCTTTCTGCAGCGTTGCGGTGTGCGCCACAAGGCCGCCACCTTTCCCTTCCACCCCGACTGTGGTTGGAAACTCGACGAGTTGATCCGGGAAAGAGAGCGCCACGAAGCCTTCGGCCTGACGCTGGACATGAGCACGCTGCCCATCTATCAGCACTTTTCCAACATTATCTATTTTGGCAAAAGCCCGGAGCGTGACCGGGAAATTGACCGGGTCTGTGAAATGATCCGCACAGCTGCACATGCCGGCATCGATTCTCTGCGCTATAACACGTGCATCCTGCCCATCGATCGCACCGAACCAGAAGAAGGTCGCGGCGGCTACTATTACACCGCGTTCCGCCTGGACCAGATTCCTGCCGAGGAACAGGCCGCCCTGACCGAAGCCGGGCACGTCACGGCAGACATGCACTGGGAACGAATTGAGTATCTGCTCGAACGCATGATTCCGGTAGCAGAAGAATACAAAGTTCGAATGGGCAATTCCCAACAAGACCCTGCTACGCCTCCCGGCTATAAGGGCGTTGACAAAGTCCTCAATGACTTTGAAGGCATGAAGCGTTTCATCGAGATCCAGCGCAGTCCGTATCACGGCTGGAACTTCTGCATCGGTTCCATCGCTGAAATGCTCGAAAACCCGGCCAGTGAAATCTTCCCCTTCATAGAATACTTTGGCAGCCGCAATACGATTTTCCTGGTTCACTACCGCAACCTCCTCGGTGGGCACTACAGCTTCCGCGAGGCGTTGCCCGATGAGGGAGATATGGACTTCTACCGTGTATTAAAAGCCCTCAAGGACACAGGATATTGTTACGGCATTGATCCCGACCACGTCCCGCGCACCGGCGACGATCCGAAGGGCAACTATCAGTCCTATGCTTACTGTTTCGGCTACATCAATGCCATGATTCAGGCGATCTACGGCGGAGGATGAGCTTACGTCGAGTCTGCCTGCATCCGCAACCGTATCATGAGAATCCGCGACTTGCGGGTCACCATCTAGGCAAAAGCGAAGGATAGATCATTGCAGAAAAGCAATATGGCAACCGTTATTTCTACCAAAATTATCTGTAAGCAGCCGGACCGATATATCGGCTGGCCGACTATCGCTAAGGCGCACAACGGCGAGTTGTTGGTCGTATTTTCTGGAGACCGAGATAGCCATACCTCCCCTGATGGCAAAACACAAATGGTGCGCAGCAGCGATGGCGGAAAGACCTGGGGAGAGTCAACTACCATTCATGACATGCCCTTAGATGATCGGGATGCCGGTATTATCCAGACACAGAACGGAACGATGTTGGTTAGCTGGTTTACAAACCGAGGCGGCGGTCAATGGCAGGGCCACTGGACCATTCGTTCCACCGATAACGGCTACACCTGGGGAAATCCAGTCAGGACGGAAGTGACAACGCCGCACGGTCCCATACAGCTTCGCGACGCAAGGTTGCTTTATGTTGGACAGCGCCCACACGAATCTCATGGCGACGATTACGATGTTGGGATACAGGAATCACGCGACGATGGTTTATCGTGGCAGACAATTGGTACTTTTCCGGTTCCCGAAGGCGTCCCGATGTTAACCTATGACGAATGTCATGTGGTTGAGTGTGCTAGCGGAAAGTTAGTTATCCTATTCCGAGATTGCTATGGTGAACATTATATCCGTCAATCTCACAGCACTGATGGCGGTTTTACCTGGTCTAAACCGCATGTCACCCCGATTCGGGGATTCCCACCACACGTCATTCGCTTGTACAATGATTGGCTCGTGGTCGTCTATGGTAAAAGATGGCCTCCCTATGGCGAATTTGCCTGTATTAGCAAAGATGAAGGTCAAACATGGAAAGTTGGGAGCGAAATTCAACTCAGCAGCGCTCCGAATGGCGATCTCGGGTATCCAGCGTCGGTCGAACTGGAGAACGGTTCCATCCTGACAATCTACTACCAGGTGGATAAGCCGGGTGAGAAACCTTGTTTAATGGGGACGCATTGGCGCCTGGGTATGGAGCAGTAATCATAAGAGCCTGCGAAATGTAGGGCGTCGTTCATTCGCTTTCTATTTAAATATCCCTGAGCCATCGTCCGGCAGCCATTCATGGCTTTTCAGAAAACCATAGCCTTCTCCACAAAAGTAGTCCTGAAAATCCGTAAAGCGGGGCCAGATCCAGGGATTGTAGCAGATGACTCTCCCAGGATTTCCTGCTTTTGCCGCCCATCCCAGTGCTCTGAAGTCCGGGTTAAGCGGATAATAGACACAGCCGTCATCGTAGCGTTCTCCTATTTCACGCATGATCGCACACCAGTTATTGATAAACACGTTACCTGATTCACACTTATAGTACGCTTTTATCAGGGAGTGAACAGCGCCTTCACCGACTGGTTCACATCTGACGCAGTCTCAAAAGCCGCCTCAGCCTGCTCTAGGGGATACCGGTGGCTCACTAGATGCTCGAAATCAACTGCCTCTTCCAACAGGAGTTTCACGGCTTCGTTAAAGAAGGCATTTCCGTATGTGGGGCCGAACACGTTCAGCGACTTGACGATCACCGCTTCTATGTTGACCCGCGGCGCTGCCCGATAGTGAGCAATCAGGCTAATCTTCCCTCCGCTCCGGGTGTGCGTAAAAGCCTGATTCAAGGTTGCTTCTGCTCCAGCGCATTCAAAGGTCACGTCCATACCCCGCCCTTGCGTGGTGGTCATGACAATCTCTTCAAGATTCTCATCAGCGGGGTTCACCGTCTTAACGCCGATCCGCTCCGCCATCTCGCGCCTGCTGGCCGATGGCTCACTCACCATGATGTCCTCCATCCCCTTCGCCTGGCAAAGCAGCAGCACACAAAGTCCGATCGTCCCTGCACCCAGAATCAGAATGCTGTCGTCACGCGTCGGATTCGGTCGGTGATAGCCGTTCATGGCAACGAGGAAGGGTTCTATCAGGGCGCCATTGACATAGCTAATCTCCTGAGGCAAGCGACACAACCTGTTGTCTGCATCGGGTATGTGCACATACTCGGAAAAAGCGCCAAGCCTGCCGCCGCCCCAGGACACGCCGAGGGTCACCCGCTCTCCCTCTCGAAACCCCTTCACTTGATTTCCAATCTGTACCACATCCCCACAGTATTCATGTCCTGAATTCATGGGGTAGTTGCTGTAACGGCCGTAGTCCGTTCCCAGATACCGGTGAACATCGGACCCGCAAATGCCCGATGCTCTCACTTCGACCAGGACGTCGTCCGGTCCAATAACGGGGATATCCACATCTTCGACCCGAATGTCTCTGGGTCCGTATATAATTGCTGTTTTCATGTTCTCCTCTTGTCGGCGCCCTATCTGAAACGACTTGAGCCCTTGGCTGAGAACCTGGGCGAAACGCTTCCTTACCGAACCACATATCTGTGATGTGTCGGACGATGGAGCTTTCTTCAAAATGGGCTGCCATATCGGTTGGCCAGGGGGTTTCTACCAATTTGCGTTAATCGAAGTAATACCATTTTGATCTGTAAATGCGGCATAAATGTCATTCTGAACGGAGTGAAGAATCTCACCATGGAGATCTTTCTCTTCGCTCAAGATGAAGGGGAGATGCTTGCCCTTACCTGCATGGACGATCGCAAGTTGAGCAGCGCGAAATCCCGATCCATCGGGGGGGTCGCCCCTACAACGTTACCGATTTACCCCTGACCGATGGGACAGACGATTTCAAGACGATTGCCGTCGGGGTCTTCAAAAAAGAACCGATTGATATTGCTTACCTGCGTGGTTTTTGTGAGCTTTACCCCTCTTGCTTCCAGTGCTTTCCGCGCTTTGCGTATGCTGTCAACACACAGTGCAAAATGACGCGGCGATTTGGGGTCGGCTTTCTCTTGAACAATGAGGTTGACCTGGCAGGGCCCCGCCTGATACCAAGCTCTATTGCTGTCAATCCCGCGAATCGGCAATTCCGTCAGGCCAAGAACGCCGCCGTAAAAGGCTTTGGCGCGTTCGAGATCTGTGATGGTAATTGCCACATGATGAAGATAATGAATGTTGAGCATGTAAACCTCCAAGTACAGTCTTGTCTGCAATGAAACAGCAGACTTTTCGTCAACGGCAAAATTGACAACCAAGATGGCGGCCAGCGCAACGCTTAGACTTTCGAGGAAAGATGATAATGCTTCACAAGAATATCCCGCGTCAAATCCCAAAGCAACGCGGATCTGCCCGTAGAGTTGGAAGGCCGCAGCTTCGACGTAGACGCCCTCTCACCTGATTCGACAGCACCAATACTTTCTGCCCGAAGCTTGTCCATTACCACGTAATGGCGATTTCGGGTTGGCATGGATGTTATCACGTTTCGGTGTGCGGATCTACACAAAATTGCTCGCATATCGCACATTCCATCGAATTTAGTGGTAAACTTCTCCAACTGTTGATTTGT
>JAPUIX010000112.1 GCA_027296625.1 Gammaproteobacteria bacterium
ACGCAGAGTGTAAAAGGGGGTGGGGGGCTGGTGGTCGAAAACGCGGGGCCTAACCAAGCCCGAAGGGGCAATTTTCTGGGGCGTTAAGGGGACCGAAATGGGATCACCCCGCACCACCTGTGCACCACCAGAAAGAAACCGGGGATGGACAAGAGAGGCAATCTAGCAATAACTTATTGTGTTCGTTGGCGGCTATGGGTGGGTGAGTCGGATACAGATAACGGTCCAGTGAACCGTTATCCCGACGAACGGGTTGGCCAGGGAAGGTCGACCCTGGACTTTCGAGTGGAACAGGAATGTGCAGCGAAGAAAGGGACCGATTTGACGGGATCAAATCGGGACGTGCGCAGCACGCCCGCAGGGGAGAGGCGGAAATGGGCGAAGATCCGGTGAATCTTCGCCCCGCCGAGCGGGCAAGCCGCGGATGGCTTGCCCTGGCGTTCAAGCAAAGCAGGATTGCGCAGCGATGAACGACTGTATAGGGACGTACGTCATCAGCCCCGACCTTAGGTCGGTGTTTCACAAGCGGAGAAGTTAACGTCTGGGTTAGTTTGTTGCTTCAGACTAGTAAAGCTGGTGGCTATGGGTGGACTCGAACCACCGACCTCAGCATTATGAGTGCCGCGCTCTAACCGGCTGAGCTACATAGCCATAGTTTTGATTTCTTGCAGTAATTAATTGCTTCACTACTATAACCACAGCCCTAAGCTCGACCGTCCGGGTCTCGCTAATGGCCCGGCCTCGTCATCCACTGACTCGGCGTTCGTCCGGAAAAAAGTCCACTGGACTTTTTTCTTAATCGGCCTCACCCAGCTGAGCTACATAGCCATGGTTGAACGTTTTTTCCGGCCGTCCATGGCGCGACTACGTAGCCATCGATACTCTCCGGCCTCGCCATCCGGTGGCTCGGCGCTCGGTGGGAAAAAGGTTCACCGGACCTTTTTCTTTCTCCACCTCACCCAGCTGAGCTACATAGGCAGTAAACAGGGGGATTGCAGGACGCGCGATCTTGGATGTGACAAGGGGCGATGTCAAGGCGACACAGTTTTGTTCTACTACCTCGCGCCGAAAATCACCATGGTCTTGCCACTTACCGCGATTAGGTGCTGCTCTTCCAGGCCTTTCAGTACGCGACCCACCATTTCCCGGGAACAACCGACTATTCGGCCCAGTTCCTGACGGGTAATGCGTATCTGCATACCGTCCGGATGCGTCATGGCATCGGGTTCCTTGCAGAGATCCAGTAAAGTACGCGCTACGCGCCCCTGCACGTCCGTGAAAGCCAGATCCGTGACCTTCCGGCTTGTCTTCCTGAGTCGCACAGCCATCTGGGAGGCAATCGCGATCAACAGTTCAGGAAACAGCGAATTCAAACTCTTGAGCTTGTTGTAGCTCATCTGCGCTATCTCACAATTCGTGCGGGCGCGCACAAACGCGCTTCGTTTGTCATCATCAAACATGCCGATTTCACCAAAAAAGTCGCCTGGATTGAGGTATGTAAGTACGATCTCCCGGCCCTTATCATCTTCGGTCAGGACCGTTACTGATCCGCTGATGACATAGAAGAGATCATAAGACGGATCGCCCTCCTTGATGATGCTGCTCTTTGCCCGAAAACGCTTATGGCGGCAGTTCTCCAAAAACCGTTCAATGGCCTGCTCAATAGATTGTGTCGACGCATTCGCCATGACTCAAGCCCCCCCGCTCCCATCATCTGCGTGCACGCATTGTTGAATAGTGTAGGCAAGCTCCAGCAAGATGTCGAACTATGTTAGTGTTACTAGGGGTGCCAAATAACAGGAGAACGAGATGAAAACCCGTCTTAAATGGGTGGGCGACGCCGCATTTATCGGAGAAACGGACAGCGGTCATGCCATTATAATCGATGGGCCACCGGAAGGCGGCGGTCGTAACCTAGGTCCCCGGCCGATGGAGATGATATTGCTTGGGATGGGGGGCTGTACGGCATATGACGTCGTCCACATCCTAAAGAAGTCACGCCAAGACGTGACCAACTGCACGGTTGAACTGACAGCCGAGCGCGCCGAAGACCATCCAAAGGTATTTACCCGTATTCACGTCCACTTCGTCGTCAGCGGCAATCACTTAAAGGAGCCTCAAGTTGAACGGGCCGTCACACTGTCCGCCGAGAAATACTGCTCTGCAACGTTGATGCTCGGAAAGACAGCGAAGATCACGCACGATTTCGAGATTCAAGACGTCAATTGAGTACAGTCCAGTACCGAGGCTCCACCTAGCCCCTTAAAACAGCAACGCCAGATTGCAATCCTGGGCGTCGTTTGCGATATCCCAGATGATGGGTGCTACTGCCGTTCGGCACTCGGTGGGGGCCGCACTAACCGGATCAAAATGGGTCGTGGGGCTCATCCCGGTATAGCGCACGGAGCCGGTTTGTGGAAGCCCGTCATCAACCTTCACATCCAACTCTCGGGCAATGTCGACGGGAATGTTATCGCCCAAAACAAGGTTGAGTCTCGGCGTCGCCACACCCGTATCGACATAGTCGACGCTCACTGCGAGCAGTACGGTACCGTTCAAAACATTGACCGGGGCCACACCCGCAACCTGATATGTCGCTGCCGTGGTGGCACCGCCCGGGTAGACCCCTTGAATGAACCCGGCCTTGGAGAGGTGTTCCCACGCCGCCGAGGCCTCATCCCAGTTCCCAGCGTCGATCTGCCCATTGCCCACAGTCGCTGCGGCAGCCGGGTTGGTGATGGCCTGGCCGATCGCCTGCGTCGCCAGCGCCGCAGCCATATCGCCCGGGACCTGACGGTAACGGTCGATGAAGCCATAGTACGCCGCCTGGATCCCGGAACTCATCTCAGCCAGGCCACGCACTCTCGCGCTGTTGACTAATTCCTGACCCTTCACGACGCCGACAAGAATCAAGCCGACGATCACCAACACAATGGCGATCTCGACGAGCGTAAAGCCCGTCTGTCTTATCATCATGGTTTTCATTTGCTTATGGTGCTGTCGGGATGTGATTCGCGTCACCGTTCTTCAAGTTTCAGGATTAGCTTAAGTGCGTCTCCTGCCGGAGCGCACGAATAGGACCGTGCTCGCTAGTGCACTGGCGTCTTTGAAGTGACACACGCTAGGTAAGCCTGCTCTAGATCATCCACGCCATAGTGCTGGCAGCACTCGGTTGGCGAGCCTACGAAACGTAGCTCCCCATCATGGAGTATCGCCATCCGATCGCACAATGCGTCGACATCGGCAAGCAGATGCGTACTGAAAAAGATCGTATGTTGTGACTCTTTCAGACCAAGGAGAAGGTGTTTGAACTGTGCCCGTGCCTTCGGATCCAGACCGCTCATCGGCTCATCCAGAATAAACAATGCTTTCTCACTCAGAATGCACGCCGCGAGACCCAATTTTTGCGCCATGCCCTTGGAGTACTCACGGACGGGTTTTGACAGCGCCGAGGGATCTAGATCAATCGCACTAAACAATTGATTGACCTTGTCACGATCATATTTGACGGAGTGAAGTTTGCACATGTAGAGAAGAAAATCTTTGCCGCGGAGAAAATAGGGCGGCACAAATCGTTCGGGCAGAAAGGCAAGCCGCGATCGCGCTTTCGTATCTCGGTGTGTTATCCCGAAGAACTCGATCGTGCCATCATCTATACCGCAAAAGTCCAGCATACCCTTAATGAGCGTTGTTTTTCCTGCACCATTGACACCAACGAGACCGAAAAATTCGCCTTCGTCAACAACGAGATCAACCTTGGACAACACAACCTGTTTGCCATAGGCCTTGGCAACACTGTCAAGTTCCAACACTGTCTTCGCCATTACATAGTCCTGGAAAAGGAATCACGTCATCTGGAAGCTTACGTCAGCCGGGAAGCTTTTGCTGTAGACAGGAACAAGGGATCAGCGTGCCGCTGCGCACAATTTAGCCAGCGGCACACTGAGAAGCGGATAGATGCTCTACAAAAAAATGTGCTTGCCGTCGAGCGCTTCCTACCCGTTAGTAGAGAAAAGCCAGATTACAGTTCTGCGCGTCGTTTGCGATGTCCCAAATAATGGGCGCCGCCGCCGTTATGCAGTTTACCGAGGTCGACGCACTCACCGGATCAAAATCGGTCATGGGAGTCACACCGGTATAGCGCAGGACACCAGTCAGTGGCTGTCCGTCATCAACCTTCACATCCAGCTCCCGGGCGATATTGACCGGAATGTTATTGCCCATAATAAGGTTGAGCCTCTGTGCCACCGCAGCCGTACCGGAATAGTCGGCATTGCGCGCCAAGATCAATGTGCCATTCAAGGCATTGACCGGGGCGACGCCAGCAACTGCATACGCGGCTGCCGTTGTGGCGCCGCCCGGGTAGATCCCCTGGATAAACCCGGCCTTGGAGAGCTGTTCCCACGCCGCCGAGGCTTCATCCCAGTTCCCGGCGTCGATCTGCCCGTTGCCGACAGTCACCGCCGCAGCTGGATTGGCGATGGCCTGACCAATCGCCTGTGTCGCCAACGCCGCAGCCATATCGCCCGGGACCTGGCGGTAACGGTCGATGAAGCCATAGTACGCCGCCTGGATCCCGGAGTTCATATCGGCCAGGTTACGCACCCTCGCGCTGTTGATTAACTCCTGGCCCTTCAAAATACCGCCGAGCAGCAAGCCAATAATCACCAGCACAATAGCAAGCTCCACGAGCGTGAAACCGGACTGTTTTGACACCAAATTCTTCATCATGATCTACCGCCTCACTCTATTAAAAAACGCCTATTGGTTCATATGCATTTTGCATGCCATCTTCATATCTACTTGATAGTTAGAGACTTTTCTCAGACCTCCTCGTCCCTAACCGACTCCGCTGTGTCAGCATATCAACAAAAACGTCGAAAATTCAACATTTATCATGGAAACCTCAGGCACCACAGCACAAAACAACGGTAAGGTACCTATCCAAGGCGCATCCGGACGTGCTGAGCCCAGCGATAGCTATGGTGAGCCTCAACCATCATAGGGATCACGGACGATACCGCCGCACATTGAGTCACACGCTTTATGTCACGCTTTTTGCATATATCATCAATTATCCGATGCTATCCACAAAATGCCTGGGGATACCCTTGAGGTTGAAAAATACGATCGCTAGACTGCGACGAACAGTTTTATCTGCGAAGCAGACAGTCGACGCCAAATGCGGCGCATTGAAGCAAGCACACAGGTTAACTCGTGCCTTCTTTGCAGGGGGTTGTTAAAGATTCCACCTGACTGGCATTAGCTCGGATAGGTGGATATATCAAAAAAGTTAGGTTAAAAACGCTTCTATAAGATGCACGCCGTAACACCTCAACTCATTTCACTAGCGAACGATGCCTAGAATCACTCGCCAGAATAGCATCAAGGTCGTTCTGATATTCGCGGTCTTCTTGGTGTTTCTATTCAATGGAATCGGTCTACTGCGTTTTAAATTCCACGTGGGCTCGGATATTTCTATTCAGCAAGGGCTCCTTACTCAGATGCTTCAGTACGGCGAACTCACCTTACCTGAGGCGATGAAGACGCCCGAGTTCTTTGCCTTTGTCTTGATTGGTCTGACCTTGTGTATATTCCTGCCTTTATTGAGCCCCGTCAAAGCATCGATTCTAACGCTTCTCGCCATGATACCGCCGGTCTATATGAATTATGCGGGACCAACGCAAAATACGCTTCTACCAATGGAGTACAGCCTGTTAACCATCTTGATGCTCTTCGTAGTAAACGTGCTAATCAGTTACTTTGTCGAAACGCACGCGAAACAGAAACTAATCGCTGTATTTGGTCAATACGTTCCTGCAGCAGTGGTTGGCGATATAAGCAAGCAATTAGGCAAACTATCTCTCGATGGCGAATCCCGCGAACTTACCGTGATTTTTTGTGACCTCAAGAATTTTTCAGGCATATCAGAACAGTTGAATCCGAAACAACTCGTTCAGTTCCTTAATGAATTTTTTACGGCGATGACCAAAATACTGCATGAGCATGGCGCCACAATAGATAAGTATATGGGCGATGCAATCATGGCGTTTTGGGGGGCGCCGCTTCCACAGCCAGATCATGCACAAAGGGCCGTCATGGCCGCACTGCATATGCAAAAGGAACTGGAGAACATCCGCATGGCATTTAAGCACAAGAGTTGGCCGGATATCAGCATGGGAATTGGAATTAACACGGGAGTCATGAACGTAGGGAATATGGGCTCCGAGTTTCGCATTGCATATACGATTGTCGGTGATGCCGTAAATCTTGGCTCTCGCCTAGAGCCACTAACACGGATCTATAAAGTCGATACGATAGTGAGTGAATCAACGAAACACGCGGCAAACAATACCTTATTCAAAGAGCTTGATCTGGTACAGGTTAGAGGCAAACAGGTCCTGACACGAATCTTTAACCCTATTTGTGCAATCCAAGAAGCGGACAAATCGCTCCAAGAACACCTTGAGCTGCACGATGAGGCTCTGCAATGCTATTACGCACGCGAATGGGACAAGGCGAGATCGATGTTTCAACGGCTGCAACCGCAAGTCCCGGACTACGCCGAATACTATGCGCTAATTATCAGTCGCATTGACACGCACAGAGAACAGCCGCCACCGGATGACTGGGGAGGCGAGACGCGATACTACGCGCTATAGAGCGAAATCGGGGTCTAAAACCGTGGTGATGTACGACAGACCGCCCGGCTATTGATCGTCAGATGATCCCTTATCATTTTGCTCGAGTTGTTTAAGCCTTTCCGTCAAGAACCAGATCTCATGCGGATCGGTGATTGTGCCACTCTCTAGTAGACCACCGATCAACACCTTCGCGCTTTCTAACTCACCCATATCTTCAAGCACATAGAGTTCCATCTGACGAGCCCAATGGGGCACGTTCTCCCCTGTCGCATGCTCCCTCAACGCACGGGCGTACTCATACGCTAAGGGCAAATCTTCTAAGCGATGCTTGGCAACGTAAATCGCATGCGCGAGCCAGGGCCAGCGCCTGTTCGGATCCGCTAAAAACTGGTCATATACAAAGGCTAACATCTGTCGCTGCTTAGCCTCTACAGGGACTTCACCATATACCCTGCTAGCCGCAAGCAATGGATATTGTCCGTCTGGATCGAGCTGTAGAATACGCTCCATCCACCCAGTCACCTTGTCGTAATCAAGTTCTTTAAACGGTATGCTGATACCGGGCTGATTATCAAAGGCCTGCAACCAAAGCATCAACAGCTTGGCTAATGCGACGGGATCGCCGAGACTCACCGCGCGTAGTTGTTCCAGCGGTAGGGGCGTCGGCAATGCGGCGGCGGTTGCCTCAGGTGCCGGACGAGTGCCGTGCCAGACAATCTGTATCACCAACATCACTGCAACGAGCGCTACCACTAGTCTTGGAATATCTCTTATCGGACGCTCTCTGCTCAATTCCGGCTCCGTTCAAAGAACAAACAGCAAGTCGCTTAATCTCCGAAATACGAGGTTGGCATGAAGGTTCACCGCCAGGAAGTCCTGCTACAAGTTTTTACGATAAAGATCAAAAAGCCCCACAGAGACTAACAAGCCAACGTAGATGACCGTTTGCGCAAATATTGGGCCAAGTACGTTCCACTGACCGGTGTGATAGATCAGCCAATCCGTCAGCGTAAACTGATCCAGGCTCGGCAGAATGAAGGCAATGCCATCAACTATTTTGTTGATTACATTTTGTGACAGGGTTCCACTTTCAAGCAACGGACTTTGTCCGATCAGCTGTATGGCGCTGATGCTGCGCGATAGTATGTAAAACGCCATAACGGCACTAAAAGCAGGCGTGATCTGGTTAAAGGTGAACATGCAAAGTAAGCTCAATGCCGTAATCATCCATAATTCACAAGTCAATGATGCACCCCACAATACGACCTGTGCTACCGGCGCATGGAGCAATAAAACCAAGCTAATGAGGACGGCAATAACAGCTGCGAGCACAGAGAACCCGATCAACTTCCCGAAATAATAGGTTGCGCGCGCAATAGGCAAAGACAATACCAGTTCGAAACCTTTGTCGTTGAACTCACGTACCATGCTGGTGATTACGAAAAGACTGACCACGAAAACAGAAAATAAGCGCAACGTAGCGGCCAAGAGACTGCTCTGTACCTCGTTGCTTTCGGTTATTGCCAGTTCCCCAGCGAACTCACTCAGAGCAAACGCCGCTATTATTACGATGATAACCAGCCAAAGGAGGCGGTTGCGCAGCGCCTCTAAAACTGTGAAAACGCCGATTGTTAATGCAGAATAAAACATATTCTTTGCTAGGCTGCTTTTTTACAGAATAATTGTATAGTTTACTATAGGGTCTGGAATTATTTGAGAATCAATTCTATGTCGCAGATTGTGACACTAATTCGTCAGCGACAGGAGCATTTGATCATCGCATTGATGCTTCTCCTGCTCCATCTGTCCATTTGGTCAGAGTTTGGTAGCCCCTTATCTCGTTCACTTATGCTCGCCCACCTTGGGTTATTTTTGCTTTGGCAGCCGCTGTGGCGTGGTGATCAGCAACTGAAATGGCAGGATACGGTGGTTTTTATTGTTCTAACTCTAGCCTTTCTGATGTGGATCAATTGGTGGCTGATCTTTGGCTGGCTAGTGCTCTTAATCGGCTTAGTAGGCGGGCGAATACTTTTGGATCAGAATGAGCGAAATGCTTACATGATTGTATTGATATTTCTCGTATCCGAGTTGCTCATCGGATGTGTCACGCAACTTTTTTCCATTCGAATATTGCGAGGAGTACCGGAGCTTTTTGAATTTGCGCTGCTACTACTGCTGGTATCGCTAGTATTAATACCGCCAGGTCGAAGTATCGAAAAGCAAGCACGCCCGGTGGACTTTCTACACGGCATTACCATGTCGCTGCTCATCAGCCTTTTGGCGCTTGGCAGTCTCGTTAATATGTACTCTACCGGTGCAGAGTACCCGATCGCATTACTCCAAACCCTCATTGCGATCGCCCTGTTTTTATCCGCCATCAGCTGGCTTCTTTCGCCAACGGCTGGATTCAGTGGCTTGGCGCAGCTCTGGACCCGTTCGCTACTCAGTATAGGAACCCCTTTCGAGCAATGGCTCACAAAGCTCTCAAGGCTCGCGGAACAACAACAAACCCCGGAAAAATTCTTAGAAGCGTCAATGGACGCACTCGTGGAATTGCCGTGGGTCGCAGGCGTCAAGTGGCGAGCCCCTGGAAGTGAAGGAACACGAGGCGTCATGGCCACGCACAGGATCGAGTTAAAGATTTCAGAGATCTCCGTGACGATTAACAGCAATAGGCCTGTTGGAGCTGCCTTGCTACTTCATTGCAAGTTATTAATGCAGCTACTTGCAAACTTTCACATAGCCAAAACGAGGGAACGGGAACTTACACACCGCGCCCATCTACAAGCGATCTATGAGACCGGAGCTCGGGTGACCCATGACATAAAAAATCTGCTGCAGTCATTGCAGATCATAACGGCTGCTATGCAAAATAACATGAGCCGTAAGAAGACGGACATTTTCAATTTGTTGCAACGACAGCTGCCCCACCTCTCTCAGCGGCTGCAGCTCGCCCTCGACAAGTTACAAGCACCAGAAAAGGCTACCAATGAAGAAACCCATCTAAAATCGTGGTGGCAGCTACTAAAAGGGCGGTATAAGACAGGAGATATTGAGTTTACATCGGATATTAAGGCAGATCCGATTATCCCTGCTGATCTTTTCGACAGTATCGTTGAAAATCTTCTGGAGAATGTGCGAAGCAAGCAGCAAATAGAAACTGCGCTGAAGATTACTGTGAGCCTATTCGCAGACGAAGCCGAACTTATCTTAGATGTCTGTGATAATGGGAGTAGAATCGAACCCGACAGAGCCAATGCGCTGTTTAAACAGCCCGTGGCGTCAGACAGTGGATTAGGTATTGGCCTGTATCAAGCCGCCAAACAGGCAGAACTCATGGGTTACACGCTTGTGCTGAAGCATAACGAACCGGGTCAGGTGTGTTTTGAGCTATCCCGAAGCACGGTCCATACCGATGACAATCCACAATTCGGGCTGTTCACCTCAGAGTGAACTGGCAAGACTCGCAGGACTTACTTTAATCATTTGGTCAGGGTAGTTGGCCTGAAACCACCATGCGATTTCTTAGGACACTCGGCGAGATCCAGGTCACCAGATCATCAAACTCAAGGATGGGATCACGGCTGTAGATCTTCAGTACATAGATTGTATCCCCATCGGTGTTCTCGATCTCTTGTGCTGAGGTCGGTGGAAGTGTTTTTCCGTTACTTCCATGGGAGATAATGATAGCTGGGATATTTTGAGCGATATCCGCTCCGCCTGCTGCATCCTTGACAGTGATGTTGCCATTATCCGCCAGAACAAAAGACGGCACTGGATCATCTGCAAAGGCCGTGGTGACTTGATACGTATACCTTGAATCCCACGGATCCCTTTCTGGGACCCCAAGGTCTACCCAGGGAAGATTACCAACCGCTGTCGAGCATACCTTGGGCGTGTTCACCCGGTCTTCCTGCCCATCATTGGCTGTAACGGAGACACACAAGCCTGTGTTGTCGCGACAGTCCGGACATATGAGTCGTCCATTGGTCATCGCGAACCCAATCAGCGCTTCCCTCGCCTGATCGAGGGTTTCGTGTGCTTTTTTGCGCTCAGACTGTTCTACTTGAATCGACAGCGCCGGCAGCAAACTCCCCAGCAAAAGGGCCAGAATGATCAACACGATGGCCACCTCAATCAGGGAGAACCCATCATGGAGACTCTTGCGAGGTAGCTTACGCCGACGCAGCGTGTGCATCAGATTATCCATAGATCCATGCCCGTTTAGCGGATTATGGGCAACCACCATCCTGGCATGCTTTATCGTTGAAAATCGGCGTTAGCGGCCCATTGACAAAGGCTTCATCGCCTGCCGGAATACTCCCCGGTCCTGCTCCCGGCACATTGTCGGCTTCCAGATAGTTACCGATATTTCCCTTATCAACATCATTTGCACGTGTCTGCACGCCTAGACTCCGGCTCGCAACCACCATAGCAACTTTTGCGTTCGCTGCATTGAGGGATAGTATCGGCACGCCGCTCCCCGGACTTCCTGGTCTGTACGCATCGTCCACCCCAAAAAATACCATCTCCCGCCATTCGTCCCACCACCACCAATACCAGTCCAGGCCGGTCGCACCTAGATCTTTGTCAAAGCATACCGGATAGGGATTACCGGTAAAGGGGACAAAATCAGCCACCGGGATAGCTGGATCGGGATCAGTCTTCCAAGCGCCCAACATGCCCGTACCGGCTGTATCATCCAAGGTATCGGGGATACGTCCAAAGCGCTCGGTAGGATCATCGTCGTATGCAGGCGGACTGCCTCCATTCAAAACCGCTGCCCACGGATATCGCCCGCCGTTGGTGACATCGGCGGCGTAGTCATCCAGACAGGCTTGCGCTCTTTCCGCGACCCATTCATCCATGCGCTCATAAATTCTCTGAAAATGTTGCGGCGTTATGAGCAACGAAACATCGTTAAAGATGACGTTAGCGCTCGCGCCCCGAACTTGAGGACTCGCCACGAATACAGACGGCGTCGCACTCGGCAATGCATTACTACCCGGTGTGCCCACGGGCGCTCCCACCTTAGTGCCCTGTGCATTATTCACTCCGTTAAGCGTCTCCAAATAGTTCGCGGGCAGGCTGATACCATCGGCAGGATTCGTGCTTCCGCACTCAGTCAGTGTTGCAGGTGAGCTGACCCCCCGAGTCTGCGAGCCGATTAGCTCACCGGAGGCAAAAACGATCGCTAGCGCGCGCCCGGGACTCGTGGGACCCGCAATTGGGCTCCCGGTCGCCGTCTCCACAACAAACTGGCCATCGCTATTGCTTGTCAGCGTTCGTTTTGGATTATTCTTATAGTTACCAGAGACGGCGTACCACAAGCACTGGCCAGCGCCATCTCGAAGGGGTGGTAACCCAAGTGTGCGCCAAGGTAACCGGCCGATGGCGCTCTCTCCCGTCGCAGCACAGGTACTAGCAACGCCATCACCATCGAAATCAGGGCACGGAAGATAGCCTTGCGGCTGTCCAGGACGCGTTTCAGCATAGGTTATTGCATAACCCACAAGAGCATCCCTTGCCCTGGCCAGGGATGACGCCGTTGCGTAGAGATCTGTGGCCTGCCCGCTTGCTGCATTTAACTTCGTTATCAACAAGGTTGATGCACCCACGACCATGACGAGTGCAAACGCTAACAGCGCAGCCCCCGATTGATAACGGGGTGAATATTTATCAAGTCCGCTTACCATATCGCAAAGCAGCCAAAATGCGTATCAGGGATAGCTTTTATGGTTTAACGATTGGCGCCGATATAGTTACTACCGACTTGGTGCCGGTGAACTTGGTTTCTGTTTCGATTCGTTAACATCAATGACGGCGCCACTCAACGGTTCGTAGGTCTGCCCAACCTTGAGCTCCACTCTGGTAACGTTATCCGGCATAACCACCGGAACCCGGTCACCCCGAATTCCTGCTGTATCCACACTGATGTATTGAGATTCCAGGTCCCCATCAAAGGTGCTGCTTCCATTCACCCATGCCGTACTGCGTCCACCCTTACGATATACAAGGCCGTTGACCGTGACGCCCTCAATAACGGGTGTTGGCTCAACAACTTCTACTTCTTCCTCAACGACTGTTATCTCGATGGGCTCGATGTCCATGAACGGCCGTTCATGTCGAAGTTCCTCCAGCATTGCTCGTTCTTTCGCCGTCATAAACAGCCTGCCTAATTCATCCCCCTGGATAGCACTCGCATACAACCCTAACGCAACGATTGTTGCTATAAATAAACTGTATCCGAGTGACATTTTGTTAGCCAGCATAAATGTGCCTCACGAAATGACTAACTGCCTACCATCAGATGGTCTTATCGTATACCACAATAACTCGCATTGAGCCAAAATGTTCTCCTGCTTCGGATCACGCTCAATGGTCTTCTGTGAACTCGTGAACGTGCAGTCAGCTACACTGTATAGACCTGACGCGCGTTGATTAAGTTCGTCAAACAAGCGCTCAAGATCGCCCTCATGCAATAATCCAAATGTAAGCTTCATTTTACTCACATAAATCTGGTAGCTGCCTCGGTAAATAGCATAACCGGGGGTGTATTCTTTTTGCGACGTAATCTCATAGCTTAACGACGGAAGATCAATCCTCGCCCCCGCGCTTCGCAGCGTTTCAATCCAGTTCAGCCTATGTTCATTTCCAATGATTCCTTCCGCATACAGTTCCCTAAATCTTGGATAGAACTGCTTAATAAATCGGTCTTCCTCATCGATCGCAAGATACTTACGGCTAATGCTTTGGAATCGTACTTGATCCTTATTAAAATCAGATTCCATCTCGTCGCGAAAATAGATACTAGCCGCAAGCATAGCGCCGCTAACCAGAAAACAAAGCACAAACACAGTGAGTGCGCCACGAAGTATAGGCCAATTTATGTCAGCTAGCTTCATTGCCCATACCCAAGACGACTCTTACGGAAAAGTTAGCCTTGCCCGCTTCACTGCCAGTGGTACCACGAAGGCGTGCGTCCGAACTCGTATCTAACGGAAATGTAACGACACTCACATCGTAAACAGAGTCCATCGTTCGTAACGTTTCGGCATACTCACTAATGGTTGCCAAAGCTTTGCGATAATTACCATCGAATCGGTCAAGATAACCCGTGACCAACGCAATTTGGAAAAATCGATATGATGTATTCGTTGCCTCGGCTGTAGCTGGCGCAGCAATTCGATTCTCACTTCCCCGCGTACGGATGTTACCGATCTGATCGTTGGGATCCGTACTTGCACTCCAATCCAATTTTTCCAGCTGTATGTTTGGGAACCTAGTCAGTCCCTTGCTAATTATCTTCATCATTTCAAAGGGTGACGTCTTATACTGATCTATTGTGTCAACCAAATCGACCGCCACCTTGATCTCTGCGGGAGATACCGGGGTATCCTTTAATCGCTCCCGAGCCATCTGGTAGCGCGCCTCGTAAAAATCCGCTTTTTGTTCGGCAGCGATACGTTTTTGCCTGAAGCCAATCCCTTCCATTAATGTGAAGCCACTCCATAATGCGCTTCCAAGTATCAAGAGTAGACTACCAACCAGCATCCCATTGCGAATCCGATGCAACTGATAAATCGGAGTTTGACTGGGAGTCGCATAATTGTGCTTCGGAGGAGATTTCAATAGCAGGTGGGCAAACAGTGGCTCACAAAACGGCGACGATAGCATGCGTTTCATACCGATCCGTCGGCCTACCTCATTAACATCCACTAAGTGGTAGCGTATCAACGCCGAGTCGTTACACTGCGTCCTAAGATCGGAGAGCAATCTGCCATGGCTCAACAGGTAAACGTCTAACGCTTCATCCGGCAATGTGAGGCGGAGGCTATTAAGATATTTGTGGATCTTTCCAACCTCTTCCAGGATGTATGACGCATCCGGTACCTCACCCAATCGCCGCGTTGTCGCGAGACGACTCATCTTAAGCTGCTGATTGTGAAAAAACGATTGCCGCAAGCCGCTCGTCTGCTGAAAACTCACAATCAAAGTGTAAGTTGATGAGCCCGGCAAGGATTTCAATAGCGTTTCGCTCAGGATTGGGACAGAATAGATCCCGGCTAGTGGTATCTTGTGCTGTGGTAATAGTTCAAGCCAGGGCTTCAGGATCTCCTGATTCATCAGCGCCGTGAATAGCACCTTGTCATCACGACGGCCCTCTGAATCACGTCCCTGCATCAAGGCACAGATGTAAGGAGAATCCCTAAATAGCCGGTTCTTCTTTCGAGCGATCAGGGTCCGCCTGTCGGCGAGGTAAACATGAGGGATGTGTTCCTGCCTAAATTCCTCCTCCACGATATCCACTAATAAATAAACCGGCACGTCCGGTGTTTCCTCTAGATATCGCGAAAAATGAAATAACCCCTCCTCGGTGGCATCAAAGACATAAGAATTGCTCAAACCACCTTTGTGCCAATGGTAGACAGTAAGCTTGCCACCGCCCAAAAAGAAAACCCGTCTACCAAGAAAATCAAATTTTGATCTGAGTAATGACATCATAAATCGGACCCAAAACAGATAGCATTACCCAAGCAACGATAAGGCCTAATGTCACCGTCATAGCGGGTTCAAGCGTCGCTTGTAGTCGCTCGATCGATTCTTTAACGTCGCGGGTGTAGAAATAACTCACATTCAAAAGAGCATTTTCGAGCGCGCCTGTAGTCTCACCAACCTTCAACATTCTAACTACGAGGGGCGGGAAAAGCCCAGTCGCCTGGAAGCTTGCACTCAGGCTTGCACCATCGGCAATTTGCCGGCCAACCTGGCGCATTGCTTCTTGAACTGCCTTATTACCCACAATTTCCTCGCCAACGTGTATGCACTCCATAATCGTGATACCTGATGCATACATCATAGCAAAGAAGTTCGCCAAGCGAGTGAGTATGATCTTTTTAAGCAGAGGCCCGAAAATCGGGATTTTCAACTTATAATAATCAACTTTGTACCGCATTGCGGGACTCACCCGAACCGCTAGTATTAAGGCGACAATCACGACGACGGGCACAAGTAAAATGATATACCAATAGTTAGCAAATATTCCTGATACGCCGATAAGCACCTTGGTATGCATCGGCAGTTCCTGCCCCATGCTTTGAACAAACTTCAAAAGTTCAGGCACTAAATAGGTCATCAAGAAAAAAAGAACAGCGATCACAACACCCACTACAAACAAGGGATAGATGAATAACTTTTTGGTATGGGCCACCTGCTCATCCTGCCATTTAAGATTCTCAGCAAGATTCCGGAACACCTCGCTAACCTGACCGCTGCGCTCCCCCGCTTTGACGAGGTTTGCAAATACGTCGCTAAAAACGGAGGGAAACTCAAACATCGTCTCTGACAACGTTTTTCCGCCTTCAATAGCTTCAAGCATCGCTGAAGTAACTTCACGCATGCGCGGGTTGTCTACACTGTCCCGCAAATCGGTTAGCGCTTCCAGAATTGGCACGCCGGCTCGTGACGTCTGTTCAAGGTGAAAGCAAAAAGTAATCAGGTCTCGGCGTTTTACGCCCCGCCTAGCGATGCTTAGGCCACGAAAAGCAAGCTGTTTAAAGTTAACAAGGTCTAGCCCCATCTTCTTGAGGCGTAGCTCAAGATCAGAAACATTAAATGCATCAACGCGTCCTTGAAGGACCTTGCCGTCCGCATTCATCGCCTTGTATTTGTAGTATTCCATGATAGGTGGTTATTGCTTCAAGCGACTTGTCAAATCGACGACACGGGCAACTTCATCGAGACTGGTGATACCTTGAAGTACGCGATTAGCACCCATCTCGGCGAGAGGTCGATACCCCGTGGCCAACGCGGCCCTAGTGAGATCACGCCGAGTCGCATGGCGCGCGATCAGTTCATCCAAACTTGAATCAAAATGCAACAGTTCCATCAGTGCTGTGCGACCCTTGTATCCTTGATGGTCGCATGCATCACACCCTTTGGCGCGGAAGATGCTCTGGGACTTGTCAGTGACCTTGAGCCCCAACAAGTGTCTTTCCGTATCTGACGGTTCATAGGCCTCCTTGCAGTTCGAACAAAGCGTTCTGACCAAGCGCTGGGCTATAATACCGATGATATTTCCAGCCATGATGTCTGGCGAAATACCAATATCGAGCAGGCGCGGGATGGCGCCAATAGCAGAGTTCGTGTGCAAGGTGGAAAACACCTGATGTCCGGTCATTGCAGCTCTGAACGCCATTGTTGCAGTGTCTACATCACGTATCTCGCCGACCAGCACGATGTCTGGATCTTGGCGCATCACAGAACGAATACCGCTAGCGAAATCGAGCCTTATGGCTTCGTTCACTGAGGTCTGACGTATCATGGCCGTCGGGTATTCCACAGGATCTTCCAAGGTCATGATGTTGACAGACTCGTCATTTAAATAGTTCAGTAGCGAATAAAGCGTCGTGGTCTTGCCACTCCCTGTCGGGCCTGTCACCAGGATGATTCCTTCCGGACGCGCCACCATGACCTTAAGCGTCTCAAGCGCCTCTTCATGTAATCCGAGCTCTTCCAGCTGCATGATCCCTTTCTGGCGGTCGAGGATACGGAGCACAATATTCTCGCCGTGGACAATAGGAAGCGTAGAGACCCGGAAGTCGATGGGCCGTCCAGAAAGCGACAGGGAAATTCGACCATCCTGGGGCGCGCGGGTTTCTGCGATATCCATCCCAGCCATGACCTTTAATCGAACGGCAATGGCCGACCAATAGTTCTTGTGGAGACTGCGAACCTGCCGTAACACGCCATCGATGCGATAACGGAAGCGTAGAAAATCCTGCTCCGGATTGAAGTGAATATCCGACGCCCCGCGCTTAACGGCATCGGACAACAATGCATTCACGAGGCGTACAACAGGCTGACTGTACTCGTCGCTCTCCGCATCCAAACTTTGGTAATCTATTTCACCGGTTTCGATCTCATGCAAGATGCCGTCAACGGATAGCTCGAAACCATAAAACTGGTCGATCGCCTTTTGGATCTCCGCCTCGCCCGCCAGCAAAGGAACGATTTCCACATTGTTCCCTAACTGCGCACTGATCTGATCCAATGCGACCACGTTAAATGTGTCTGCCATAGCCACGGTCAATTGATGACTATCTTCATCGTAAGTAATGGGCAGGATATGGAAGCGCCCTGCCATTTCCTTGGGAATAAGCTTGATGGCCTCGCTGTCCGCTACGACCTTTAATAGATCAATACTTTCCTGCCCCAGCGCGCCTCCGACCACATCCCGGATGATCGCCTCTGTGGCAAAACCCAAGCGCACCAAGATTTTACCGAGGTGTTCCTTTGTTCGATTTTTTTGCTGTTCCGTGAGGGCGATGTGGATCTGGTCGAGGCTGACTACCCCCTTTTTTACCAGTAGCTCGCCGATACGAAGGTTTTTCTTCGGGGCATCCACGGTTACTCCGTAGTAACTGCAGCAGACAGGGATGTTATACGTGATTTGACTGCAGTGTTATTAAAGTTAACCGAGTCTCGCCCGGCCAACTCCAATGCGCGATTATAATAGGTCAACGCTGATTTCGACTGTCCCAAGTGATCCAGACTGACCGCAAGATTCAACGCATAGTCTGAGTTAGTGCTATCGGCACTATACGCATTAAAATAGGCGCCCTGTGCTTCCGCCCAACGCGACTGTCTTGCATAGGCATTACCGAGATCAAACTTAAGGTAGGGTGCACCGGGATTCTCAGCGATCAAAAGCTTGACCCGGCTCTCAACCAAGACAGGATCGCTTCCACTACCCCGCAGGTTCAACATGGCTGCTTGGGCGACGGTGTCCTTGGGATTAAGTGTCAACAGCTGACTGTATATCCGGTACGCTATTTGCAAATCGCCATGGTGCGTGGCAATGGCTCCAAGCCCGAGTAACGCATTCCGGTTTTCCGGCTCCGTGCTTAGGATCTCTCGGTAGCCTGCCGCAGCCTGAGGGTAGTTCCCTGCAAGGTAGGCCTGATAGGCACTCGTCACCAAGCTGGCTACGCGATCGGGGGACCGGCTGCGCGTGATCCTGATCAGCCTGGGTTCCACCACGAACTGTCCGGGGGACATCAGGCTTTCACCCTCACCCCTCATGGGCGCTGGGGCTTGCGCGGCGAATCGGGTTGTAGGCGCTACTTTGACCTCAGGCTCGGTGCGGAGCGTCTGGGGTGGCGCACCGGCTGCCACCTCGGCCTCACCCGCCAAGCTCCGCGGCGTCCCCACGGCAACCTCGGGGCTGGTTGGTACGGACGCCACCGTCTCAACTTCCACCTCGCCGGCCACCGCAACATCTGGGGCGGGCACGACCACTTCCCCGATAGGCGGCTCAGCAACCGGCTGAACTGGAAGTGGAGACTCAATGCCCTTTGCCACCAACGGTGAGGGCACATCCCGCGATATGGGCGTCACCATCAGATAGTAGATGACGCTGCCCGCGAGCACCGCCACCAACACAAGACCGCTGAACGCGCCCCATTTCAGACCGCTGCCCGAGGCGGATGTCCCGGCGGCAGTGAATACCGTCTGCGCTGCAACCGGTGTCGGTTGCTCGGACACGCCCGGGCCAATCCCACGGGCACCTATCCCGGGCTCCCCCGTCACGGTCCTGTCGTACGAGCCGGTGGCATCAAAATAGCCCTCAAGCGAACTCCGCACCGCGCGCTGTGACGGCAGGGTGGAGACCTGATCGTAGGAGTCCTCCCCAAGGACTTGCATCTCGGGATCCGTCTGCCCGTCCTCGTTATCGTAGGGCGCAGCTGACCCTTCTAGGACCATGGTGTCCGCTGCGAGCTCTGTGGTCTTCTCAGGGTCGTGAGACCCTTCGGGGCCAAGCGCTGTGTCCTCTGCCTCCGCCTCCATGGGTTCGAGGCCGAGCCGCGTGCCCTCTTCTTCGCCTGGGAGATCATCGACGCTTGCCTCAATGGGCACGTCCTCCGCGCTCGGTGGCGTGGCCTTTGGGGTCTCGGCCGTGGCAGCCGGCTTAGCGCTCGAAATCTCCCCTTCCGGTTTTTCGGCCTCCGCCTCGCGCCGGCGCTTAGCCGCCGCTTTCTTCTCCTTTTCGGCCTTCTTGAGCGCGTCCATCAAGAGGCTCATAGTCCACTCTCCGAACCGGCGTATTCTGCAGGCGGGGCCCCCGCCGTAACGTCCTCCAGGAAGGGCCGGTAATCGGCCAAGTCCCCAGCAAGGCTCGCCCTGTGCACCACCACGGGGCGCAAGAAGATGACCAGCTCTGTCTTTAGATAGTCCTTGGTCACGCTGGTAAAGAGCAGCTCGCCGATGAGCGGCAGCTTGGAGAGAAACGGCACCGAGGTGGTAAGGTCGTCAGTGATATCCTGCATCAGACCGCCAAGCACGGCAATGTCACCATCGTTGATCCTGAGCACCGACTCCATCTCCTGTACCGCGATCACGGGGACCTGGTTCTGCACCGTCAAAACAGGATTCGGATCAGTCGCGAAACTGGCAATCCGAGAGATGGTTGGGCGCACGGTGAGCGTCACGGCACCGTCTTGGCTAATCTGCGGGGTTACCGTCATGATGAACCCGACGGGCACCGTATGCACCGTCGACGAAGTGGCCTGAGAGGATACCCCCTGCGTCGTATCGACTGTCTGTTCGACCGTAAAATAAACCTCATTTCGAACCACCTTAAGCAACGCCGTTTGGTTGTTCAGTACCATCAGCCGGGGACTGGAGAGGACCTTGGTGTCACCAAACTCATCGAGTAGACTGACCAAGGCGGTCACGTCATTGTTGCCGCCGGTTGGGAATCGCTCGATGGTAAAAAACGTCGTTGTCAGGGCCGGGGCAGCCGGGAGCAGCAGCTGGGTGATGTCGATGGCCTCGCCCCCTATGTTAATTACGGACCAGTCAATTCCGGCCTGGTATTTATCCGACAGCGTCACTTCCGCCACGGTGGCCTCAACCAGCACCTGGCGCTCGGCGTTCGCCATGACCTGGTCAATAAAGGCCTGCACCTGCTCGTGCTCGCGGGCGGTGGCCACGACGCTGATGAGCCCGGTCTCGGGGTTCACGATCACGAACTCCGAGGAGGGGATGCCGCCCCCGCCTCCCAGGGTCGCGCCCGCCCCTTCGCCGATGATCGCCAGGATGTTTCTGCTGAGCGTTTCCCAGAAGCGATTAAAGTGGAGTGTAGTTACATTTGTGGTAGAGGCATTGGTCCCGGCAGCACCGCCTGCCCCTCCCTCACCAAGCGCCGCGAGGCCCGTTGTCGCGACCTCCGTGGTCACCTGGTTGCTACTGGTGGTCTCCCGGGTGATGTTGACGTAGTCCACCGGATAGGTCCTAAGATGGGGGCGATCCGGCGAGAGAATCAAAGTGTCGCGCTTGTATTCGTAGCGGAGATCCACCTGCCTTGCGATCCGGTCCAGGATCTGCGGGAGTGTCTGGTCCACCGCATTCAGGGTGACGACGCCCTCGATGCTGGGGTCGATATCCACATTCAGATTGGCGTCACGGGCAAGGGCAAACAATAGCTCACCGGCCGGCACCTGATTCACGACCACCGTATATCGCTCGAGCTCGGGTACAGGCTCAGGCGCCGGGACGAACGGGGCTGCCTGCACCAGCTCGGGGATCTCTTCTGCGGGCGCCACCTCCTTGTCCGGGACTAGGTGGCCAGGAGAGGGCTCGAAAGGTTCGGGCCCGTCCCAGTTCAGGGAACAGGCGGCCAATAGGATCGTTAAGCTACTGATTAATGAGAATTTACCCATCGTGTGGGCCCCATTATTGGCTTTATACAAGATTCGGCACCTCTCTAAACTAGCATATTATAAATATTATAGAAGCAATTCACTTACATCGGTTTTCGAATGCGGGGCTCTCATGGAAGCCAGACATCGGCGAGGGGGCATGAAGCCGGACGCAATACTAAAGTGTAGCTAATAGAGAACGGCAATAAAGCCCGGGATGCCCATACCCCTACCGGGATTCGGGCGATCCGGGGCGGGTGTGGGCGTCGCTCGCAGGAATGGCCCGATAGATGATGGACGTACAGCGGGTACAGGCCTTCTCAGACAGGACCGGTCCGTCGTCGAAGACGACCTCGGGGGGCAACACCGCAATCTGCTGCTCAAGGCGTGCCGCCTCCTTGGCTGAGAGCTGACCCAGGGGCATATCATCGACCTGAGACACCGGGGCAATGCCAAGCGCCGTCTCAAGTTGAACTTGGACCGCATTCGAGGGCAAGGAGGTTGCCGTTGGCTGGCGCTCATCGGGCAGATCCATTGCCAAGACCAGCTCGTCATCGGGCCCCACTGCGACCACGTCCCGACTTTCCTCAGCGATGGGAAACAGGTCAAGGGATGCGCTACGGTATGCCACTTCCTCCGCTCGCCGTGAATGCGCGAGCCCATCGGCCGGGGCGTCCACTGCTACGGTATCCGTCTCGGCCAAAGAGGCGTCTGGGACCGCATCGGGCGCACTCGCGGGTTCAGCCGGCTCCACGGGCTCCACCTCGTCAATGGCCTCCTCACCGCCGCCCCCCACCGTCAGTTCATGGGTTACGGTGCCCATGGCAAGGGCAGCCAGCTCAGAAAACGCGTCGCTTTTCCAGAGCGCTTGATCCCACGCCCACAGCACGACGGCCCCCACAATCACGAAGCCCACTACGGCCTGAGTGGCAGCGCGCAGCCACCCCCACCGAGCCACGAACTCGCTGTCCCGCGCGGCCGCCTTCACATGCCTTGAGGTGACCCGCTTGCCATTGGCTGCGTAGGCCGCCAACAGAGACTTATCCGCAAGGATATTGATGCGTCGAACCAAACCATTAGAGCGCCGAGCAACTTCACGGATCGCCGCTGGCGTAAAGAGCTCTGCCCCCATATAACCACAGGTCCTCAGGCGCGCGTTGACGTAATCCCGGATCTCACCCGGCTTGAACGGGAGAAGCTTGAAGTTGTAAGTGATGCGTTCCTTCAGCTGGCGAATTTCAGCCCTGCCCAGGAGCTGGTCGAGTTCGGGCTGCCCGAAAAGCACGATCTGAAGCAGCTTGTGTTGTTGGGTCTCGAGGTTGCTAAGTAGCCGGATCTCCTCTAGCGTCTCGACCGGCATGCTCTGAGCCTCCTCGATAAAAACCACCACTAGATGGTTTTCAGCATGCCGCTTCAGTAACCAATCCTGCAGGGTCTGCATGACTTGCAAGCGGCTATCGGAGGCACGAATCGGGAGCTTTAACTCAAAAGCAATGATGTCCAGAATATGCTCCGGCGCGACACTGGGATTAGCGAGATAGACGACGTCAACGTTGGCCGGCAACTCGACTGCCAACATGCGGCACAACATAGTCTTGCCGCTTCCCACTTCGCCAACAACCTTGACAATCCCCTCGCCGCTAACAATGGCATACATCAAGGCCTCTAAAATGGGGCCGCGGTTACCACCCGGGAAAAACAGGTGTGTATCTGGCGTTATCTTAAAAGGCGGTTGCTTCAGGCCGAAATAACCATAATACATATTACACCTCTCCCAACGAGAGCCGCTGAAGCTTGCTATACAGTGTAGTACGATTTATGCCAAGCAACTTTGCTGCTTTACTCAAATTTCCGTCACTAAGCTTCAGTGCAGCATTGATATAGCGTCGCTCGCATTCGTTAAGCGTTTCATCCAACCTAAACCCGGACGACATAAGTTCACGTTCGGCCGCTTCATCCAGATCCGAATTTGTTGTCCCGATCGGCTCCACGAACGCGGACTCGAGTTCGGCATTCAGCTCTTCGGCGCCGACGCACTTGCCCGGATACTTGGCTCCGAGACGGATCACGATGTTGCGAAGCTCTCTCACATTGCCTGGGAACGAATACTGCTCGAGATACTTTTCTGCCTCCTTACTTAGAGTAAACGGCGTTACCGTCGGTGCGTACAACTGCCGAAAGTGCTCAAACAATAATAAGCAATCTACGCCACGCTCACGCAACGGTGGGACATTAATCGTTAACACGCTCAAACGGTGGTATAGGTCCTGACGAAAGTGGCGGGCGCGGACCTCTTCCCGAAGATCTTTATTGGTCGCTGCAATCATTCTTGCCCTGGCAATTCGTGGCCGCGTTTCACCCAGACGGTAATATTCACCATTCTCTAACACACGCAGGAGCTTCGACTGCAATTCCAATGGCAACTCCCCTACTTCATCAAAAAGCAGACTCCCATCACCTGCTTCTTCAAAGAAGCCCGGCCGAGCTGTCGCTGCCCCGGTAAACGCGCCTTTGGCATGACCGAACAGTTGTGCCTCGAGGAGGTCTGGAGTAAAAGCCGCACAGTTGATTGTCAAAAAAGGCTCTTGGGATCGCGCGCTCTGGTTATGGAGACACTGCGCTACAAGTTCCTTGCCACTGCCTGATTCACCTTCAATCAGCACTGGGAAGGGCGTGTCCGCGAATTGCGTAATCAGTGCCCGCAGCGTTTCAAGCGCCGAGCTCTGTCCCAAAAGCCCTCCTTCCTCGACATCTGCGCGTGTCTCGTGCTGTTCAGCATCCAAGATCATTAACTGATGTTGGAGACGCGCCTTTAACAACAGCACATCGCACGGCTTCGGAATAAAGTCCACCGCACCGAGCGTAAGTGCATGTTGGATGTTAGAACGCGCGCTCTGGCCGGATAGTACTAGGATCTTGATGGATCGATTAAGGCCCAAAAGCTCAGAGATGAGTGCAAAACCCTCGTCGGGTACGTGCGGCGTCGGAGGCAACCCAAGGTCCACCAACGCAAGTGATGGCATGATCTCCAATTCTACCAACAGGGACTTGGCATCTGGTCGGGTCGCCGCCGTATAGACCTCATAGTCTTCCTTTAATACGAACGACAGCGATTCGACGATCAGCGGGTCGTCATCAATGAGGATCAGGCCCGGCTTGTTGTGAGGCTCGGCGCGAGAGACCTTGGCAATATCATCAGGCAAGAGAGGCTCTCCTAAATAAACGCCCTACAATCAACATACATCGTTCAAATAAATCGAGCAACTGAGCGGCGTCCCGTGATGATACAACGAACTCACTTGGGACTTGCGCGTTTGGGGAATTTGGAACGAGGCAGAGCTAACCGCTTAGAGCGCGGAACACCTCAGCCAACGGATGCAGGGGTTTTCTTTTGCGTTGCGTCGGTCAACCCCAGATTTTGCCAGATCGCCTCACTGGCCTCCGCCTGATTCATTGTATAGATGTGTAAGCCAGGCGCGCCACCTTCTAACAATCGTTGACATAGTTCGGTCGTGACGTCTATGCCGAACCGCCTGATGGCGACCCTATCATCACCAAAGTCCTTCAACCGGCGCAAGATCCAGCGCGGTATTTCCGCACCACAGGCCTCGGAAAAACGAACCAGTTGCGTGCAGTTGATGATGGGCATAATGCCTGGCACGATGGAAATATCTAACCCACGCTTCTCGCAAGCGTCGACAAAGTAGAAATACGCATCGGGATTATAGAAGTACTGGGTGATTGCACTGTCTGCCCCAGCTTTTACCTTGCGTTCAAAATTATCAAAATCACTCTCGGCGCTCGGCGCCTGAGGATGAAATTCGGGATAAGCTGCCACTTCGATATGGAAGTGATCGCCTGTCTCTGCTCGGATAAACGCGATGAGTTCATTAGCATAACGTAGCTCCCCAAAACCGACTGATCCGGACGGAAGGTCGCCTCTGAGGGCTACTACGTGACGTATACCGTTCGCCTTGTAAAGATTAAGGACCTCGCGAATACTGTCGGTTGGATAGCCGATACATGAGATATGCGGCACCGCTTCAATGCCTGTCTTGTCCCTGATCTCGAGAACCGTCTCGAACGTTCGTTCCCGAGTACTGCCGCCGGCACCAAATGTGACTGAGAAATAATCGGGCTTCAGTTGCGCCAGTCTATCGCGGGCAGTTTGCAGCTTACCGACCGCCTCCGGCGTCCTGGGCGGGAAGAACTCAAAACTATATGTTTGAGGGAACTTACTTTGCGATTTCATACTGGCTATCGACAAGCGACTTAACGCATAAACCAAGCAGCCGCAAATTGCCGCCTGCAAGAACTAACTAGTAGCGATAATAGTCAGGCTTATACGGGCCATCCTTGTCTACGCCAATGTAATCTGCCTGCTCCGCCGTAAGTCGGGTCAAGTTTGCCCCAATCTTCTCCATATGCAGTCGTGCGACTTTTTCATCCAGTTTCTTTGGTAGCATGTATACCTTCTTTTCGTAGCTTGCATGGTTTTGCCAGAGTTCAATCTGAGCAAGGATTTGATTGGTAAAGGATGCAGACATGACGAAACTAGGATGCCCAGTCGCGCATCCTAGGTTAACCAAACGACCCTCGGCCAGCACGATGAGCCGCTTGCCATCCGGGAAGATGACATGGTCCACCTGTGGCTTGATGTTCTCCCATTGATACTGCCGTAGTGCATCGATATCAATCTCCGAATCAAAATGGCCAATATTGCAGACTATAGCCTCATCCTTCATGCGCAGCATGTGATCCTGTGTGATCACATGGACATTACCGGTGGCGGTCACAAAAACGTCGCCCAGCGGTGCAACCTCGTCCAGACTGACCACCCGATAACCCTCCATTGCCGCCTGTAGCGCACAGATCGGATCGATTTCAGTCACCCACACGGTAGCGCCCATGCCACGAAGCGCTTGCGCACAACCTTTGCCAACATCACCATAACCACACACGACGACGATCTTGCCAGCGATCATGACATCTGTCGCCCGCTTGATCCCATCCACTAGCGATTCCCGACAACCGTAGAGGTTGTCAAATTTTGATTTGGTTACCGAATCATTGACGTTAAACGCTGGAACGGCGAGCGTCCCATGCTCCATCATCTCGTACAGACGATGGACCCCGGTTGTTGTCTCCTCAGAAAGCCCCTTGACGTCCTCTAACAGGTCCCGATGTTTCTCATGCATAACTTTGGTGAGATCCCCACCATCATCGAGAATCATGTTGGGCCGCCAACCCTCGGGGCCAAAGATCGTCTGCTCGATGGCCCACCAGAATTCCTCCTCGCTCTCACCCTTCCACGCAAAGACCGGGATCCCCTCAGCCGCCATTGCCGCAGCCGCATGATCCTGGGTTGAAAAGACATTGCAGGAAGACCAACGAACCTCAGCACCTAGCTCTACGAGTGTTTCAATCAACACCGCCGTCTGGATAGTCATGTGGATACATCCGGCGATACGTGCTCCCGCCAGTGGCTTTTTGCCTCGGTACTCCTCACGTAACGCCATGAGGCCCGGCATTTCCTTCTCCGCAATACGGATCTCCTTGCGACCCCATTCGGCAAGTGAGATGTCCGCAACCTTATAATCCAGCTTAATGCTCTCAATCGGTTGGCCGCTCATACCCATGCTCCTTCAAGCAGACTTACCATGCTATCAGCCAGCTTGCACATGCTCTATCACCTCATGGGAATGGGAATTCCCGAGTGCATCACGCAGCGCCTCGGCTTTGTCTGTGTGCTCCCAACTAAACTCCGGCTCCTCACGACCGAAATGCCCATAGGCCGCCGTTTTACGATAGATCGGGCGCAATAAGTCGAGCATTTTAATTATCCCCTTTGGCCTTAGATCGAAATGTTCCCGGATCACATCGGTTAACCGCGCCTCATCTACCTTACCCGTACCAAATGTATCGACCCTGAGGGACATCGGCTCGGCAACCCCGATGGCATAGGCAACCTGGATCTCGCAACGGTCCGCCAAACCTGCCGCAACCACATTCTTCGCGACATAACGCGCAGCATAGGAAGCTGACCGATCGACCTTCGATGGGTCCTTACCGGAGAATGCCCCGCCGCCGTGGCGGGCCAGACCCCCATAGGTATCCACAATGATCTTACGGCCCGTCAAGCCACAGTCCCCCATCGGCCCCCCAATCACGAACCGCCCCGTCGGATTGACGTAAAAATGCGTGTCCTTCGTTACAAAATGGGCCGGCAGGACCGGCCGAATGATTTCTTCAATCACGGCATCTCTAAGATCCAACAGACTAACCTCAGGGGTATGCTGTGTGGATAAGACCACGGCTTCAACACCACAGGGCTGGCCCTCTTCATACCGGAAGGTAACCTGGCTCTTTGCGTCGGGGCGCAACCAGGGTAGGGTCCCGTTCTTCCGTACCTCCGCCTGGCGCATGACGAGCCGATGCGCGTAAGTAATCGGCGCGGGCATCAACACCTCAGTTTCGTTGCAGGCATACCCAAACATCATGCCTTGGTCGCCCGCGCCCTGTTCATGGCCCTCGCTCTCATCGACCCCCATGGCAATATCGGGCGATTGCTTACCGATGGAGACCAGGACCCCACAGCTCTCCCAGTCAAATCCTATATCAGGGTCGTTATAGCCGATGTCCCGGATCGTCTCGCGGACAACGTCACGATACTCAACTTTGGCAGAGGTCGTTATCTCGCCGGCCAGCATCACAACCCCCGTGGTAACCAGCGTTTCGCATGCTACACGCGCGCGCGGATCGTCGCTCAATATCGCGTCTAATATGGCATCTGAAATCTGATCCGCAATCTTATCCGGATGCCCTTCAGATACTGACTCAGAGGTAAATAGACGGCTCTCTAGCATGGCAACTTCCTGGCCCTATTGGCCGATTTTGGCGTAGTGTATCCGCTCTTTCGGTCTTTTTACACCATTGTCCCGTAGCACCTAGACGGCCTACGAGGCAAGAATTGCAAATCTTGCCGAAATTGCGTAATAGCTAACTAACCTCATATCACGGAGTCCTCGTTATGGTTCCTATGGAAACCGAAGTTTGCGAGTTCGGTAAACCTGCTATTGACTTTACGCTGGCCGGCATCGATGGCAAGACCTGGACCTTGGCGGACTGCACAGGGGAACGTGCCACGCTCGTCATGTTCATCTGCAACCATTGCCCTTACGTGAAAGCCATACAGGAACGCCTCGTGCGCGATACAAGCGACTTATTGGGCTACGGTGTCAAGAGCGTCGCGATCATGCCGAACGACCCTGCCGATTATCCCGAAGACTCGTTTGAGAACATGAAGATAGTTGCAGCCAAGTTTGATTATTCATTTCCGTACCTTTTTGACGAAACCCAGGAAACTGCCAGGGCCTACGGTGCTGTCTGCACTCCCGATTTTTTTGGCTATAACGCGGCGCTTGAACTTCAGTACCGTGGACGACTGGACGCCAGCGGCATAAAACCAGCGTCACCCGACGCGCAGCACGATCTGTTTGAAGCAATAAAACAGATCGCCGAGAGCGGTGAGGGGCCAAAAGAACAGTTCCCCAGTATGGGATGTTCCATCAAATGGAAGCACGAAACCCGGTAACAATGTGATCAGAAAACACGTCCGTCAGACCGCTTGCTATTGCCGCTGTTGGGAAGCTGCGAGAGAATATCGCCCTTGACTCAGGGACTCAAACCTGTCATTTGAATCCTCACATCACACCCTCCCGGGTGGTGCTCAAAGCGCTTGGAAAAGTGGCGAAACATCGCCTTGAGCCAACAATTAAGAACAACGAAATTATTTGACAGGCAATCAATTTTTAGCAACGTCAAGCCGTCCAAACTATGCAGCCAAACCTGCCGTAGACTAAATGGGTCAGCGCCGTAAACAGGAGACTTATATGCTCTCTAGGAGAGATCTTGCCAATGCCATCCGGGCGTTGAGCATGGATGCAGTACAGAAAGCCAATTCCGGACACCCGGGTGCGCCCATGGGGATGGCAGATATCGCTGAAGTGCTATGGAATGATTATCTACGCCATAACCCAGCCAATCCTCGTTGGATTGACCGCGATCGTTTCATCATGTCTAACGGGCACGGCTGCATGTTGTGGTACGCGCTGTTGCACCTCACGGGCTACGACCTGCCACTGGAAGAGATAAAACAATTCCGTCAGCTGCACTCGAAGACACCCGGGCACCCGGAATATGGCGCTACGCCCGGCGTCGAGACAACCACCGGACCGTTAGGTCAAGGGCTCTCAAATGCTGTTGGTATCGCCATTGCCGAGCAGGTACTCGCTGACCAGTTTAACCGGGACGGCCATAACATTGTCGATCACTATACCTATGTCACCATGGGAGATGGCTGCCTCATGGAAGGCATTTCTCACGAGGCTTGCTCTCTTGCCGGCACGCTTGGCCTTGGCAAGCTCATTGCCATTTATGACAACAACCAGATTTCTATAGACGGACCGGTCGCAGGCTGGTTCACCGATGACACAAACAAACGGTTTGAGGCCTACGGCTGGCACGTGATCCCGAACATCGACGGACACGATCCCGATGAAATCGCACAGGCCATCGAGAAGGCCCGCACTGTTCTGGATAAGCCGAGCGTCATCAATTGCAACACCGTGATCGGTTGGGGATCACCTAACAAGCAAGGCAAAGCGGCCAGTCACGGCGCGCCGCTGGGCGAAGACGAAGTAGCACTGGCGCGGGAAGCCATTGGCTGGCGCCATGAGCCATTTGTGATCCCTGATGAGCATTACGCGGGCTGGGATGCACGTGCTCGTGGCGCAAGACTCGAGGCGGAGTGGAATGACAGATTCGCTGCGTATCGTAAGGAATATCCTGACCTCGCGGCAGAGTTTGAACGCCGCACGCACGGTGATCTCCCTGTTGACTGGGAGAAGAAGGCAAAAAATTACATTCGCGAGACACAATCGAAGAGCGATGCGATGGCATCGCGCAAGGCCTCGCAAAACGCCTTAGACGCGTACGGACCGCTACTCCCGGAACTCATCGGCGGCTCGGCAGACCTTACCGGATCCAACCTCACCAAGTGGTCCGGGTCCAAACCCATCACGAAGGCGTCAGTGGACGGGAACTATATTCATTATGGTGTTCGCGAATTTGCCATGGCCGGCATCATGAACGGGATCGCCTCGCACGGTGGCTTCATTCCCTACGGTGGCACATTCCTTGTGTTCACCGATTACGCCCGCAATGCCTTACGATTGGCTGCGCTAATGAGGATCCGCAGCATCCTTGTCTTGACCCACGACTCCATCGGTCTCGGCGAGGATGGCCCAACTCATCAGGCGGTTGAACATGCCGCAAGCCTCAGGCTCATGCCCAACATGTCTGTCTGGCGACCCTGCGACGCGGTGGAGGCTGCAGTGGCGTGGAAGGCAGCCATTGAAAGGACGGACGGGCCAACAGCATTATTATTTACGCGCCAGAAGATTGCCCACCACTCAAGGACACCGAAGCAGGTTAGCATCATTGCGCGAGGAGGTTACGTGTTAATTGACTGCAAAGGAAAGCCAGATGCCATCATCATCGCCACGGGATCAGAAGTAGAACTTGTAGTCAATGCGGCCGAACAGCTAAAGATCGATGGCATAAAAATCCGGGTTGTGTCCATGCCGTCCACCGACGTCTTCGACAATCAAGATGATGTATATAAGGAGTCGGTTCTGCCGTGCGAGTGCGGCAAGCGAGTAGCGGTGGAAGCGGGTGTCACTGATTACTGGCGCAAATACGTCGGCTTGAACGGCAGGGTGATTGGAATCGATACCTTCGGCGAGTCAGCACCGGCTCAGGTGGTGTTCAAACACTTCGGCTTTACGGTGGACAACGTAATCAATGTCGTCAAAGACCTTCTAGCGGCCTGACAAATAGCACTATCGCAGAATTAGATGGTGCACAGAAAGAAGAACACCGTAGTTTTGGCCAGGCATGGCATCATCGAAACCAAAGCGGAGACAACCAATGGCGATTAAAGTGGGAATCAATGGATATGGGCGCATTGGGCGCAACATACTCCGCGCGCTATACGAATCTGGTCGCACAAACGAAATCCAAATAGTCGCAATCAACGATCTCTGCGACGCCCGTACGAATGTGCACCTAACACAATACGATAGCGTTCACGGTAAGTTTCCTGGTGAGATCAGTGTCAACGAGGATTGCATGATCGTCAACGGTGACAAGATCAGTGTTTTGGCTGAGCGAGACCCAGCAAAGTTACCGTGGAAGGATCTGAGCATTGATGTCGTGCTGGAATGTACCGGACTGTTCGCGAGCAAAGATAAGGCAAGTACCCATTTAGTCGCCGGCGCAAAAAAAGTGGTCATATCAGCACCTGGGGGAAAAGATGTAGATGCCACCATCGTGTTTGGAGTGAATCACAACGTTCTCAGAGCATCTCATACCGTCATCTCCAATGCATCGTGCACTACGAACTGCCTCGTGCCGCTAGTCCAACCTCTACATGAGCATATCGGGGTATTGCACGGCGTCATGACGACGGTACATGCCTACACGAATGACCAAGTATTGCTTGATGTATTTCACGAAGACTTACGGCGCGCCCGCTCGGCGACTCAGTCAATGATACCGACGAAAACTGGGGCGGCAGCGGCTGTGGGCCTTGTATTACCGGAGTTGGATGGCAAGCTCGATGGTTACGCCATTCGCGTACCGACCATGAATGTCTCGATCGTAGATCTTGCCTTTCAGGCGGCACGAGAAACCAGTAAGGATGAAATCGACAATATCATGAAAGAAGCATCCAAGGGATCACTCAACGGAATTCTGGAATTCAATGATAAACCGCTCGTGTCAATCGACTTCAACCATAACCCAGCATCGTCAATTTACGATGCGTCGCTGACTAAGGTGATCGATGGTACGCTCGTTAAGGTCGTTGCCTGGTATGACAACGAGTGGGGTTTCGCCAATCGCATGTTGGATACCACTGTCGCACTCATGCATGCTAAGTAACCGAGCTTCGATAGCGTGCCGCTAGTCAACGGAGCCGTCCTTGATAAACGTCATCAAAATGACCGATGTAGACATTTCGGGCAGACGCGTACTGATCCGCGAAGATCTCAATGTGCCGCTGAAAAACGGCACAGTGGCGGATGACACGCGTATCCAGGCGTGCCTGCCCACATTGCAGCACGCGATGAATATGGGAGCTAAGACCATGCTGATCTCGCACCTTGGACGCCCAATGGAGGGGCAATATGACGAGACACTCTCGCTCCGCCCAGTTGCCGCATGCCTATCGGCTAGACTCGGTCAAGATGTCTCGCTTGTACAGGACTGGCTTGACGGTGTGGACGTCGAAGATGGCGGCGTGGTGCTTTGCGAGAACGTACGATTTCTAGTGGGTGAGAAACAGAATGATGATGATTTAGCGCAGCGCATGGCCGCACTCTGTGAGGTATTTGTTAATGATGCGTTCGCGACCGCTCACCGGGCTCAAGCATCTACCTATGGAGTTGCAAAGTACGCGCCTATCGCGTGCGCCGGCCCGCTGCTTCTTGGGGAGCTTGAGGCCCTTGCGAAAGCCTTGGAGAAACCCGCACGACCCCTTTTTGCCATTGTGGGAGGAGCGAAGGTATCGACCAAACTGACGCTCCTCGACTCACTCATCGAGCGGGTAGATCAACTCATTGTGGGGGGAGGGATTGCCAATACGTTTCTTCGCGCCGCAGGGTACAACATTGGGTGCTCGCTGCATGAACCGGATCTCATCGCCGAGGCACAGCATCTATCTGAATTGGCAAAGGACCGCGGTAGCGACATTCCGCTTCCAATCGACGTTGTCTGCGCAAAGGCACTTCGTGAGGACGCCAAGGCCATTGTAAAACCTGTTAGCAAGCTCGCGGACGATGACATGATCTTGGACGTGGGTCCTAAGACCGCGAAACGCCTTGTCGCGCTGTTGAAAGAAGCGCGCACAATCGTCTGGAACGGCCCACTCGGCGTGTTTGAATTTGACCGTTTTGGTGATGGAACCAAGGCAATCGCAAAGGCCATTGCCCAAAGCGATGCTTATTCGATCGCGGGCGGAGGCGATACGGTTGCTGCCATCGCTAAGTATCGTGTGGCGGAAGACATTTCCTATATCTCCACCGGCGGCGGGGCCTTCTTGGAGTTCCTCGAAGGTAAAGTCTTGCCGGCTGTCAGCATTCTAGAGGAGCGCGCCCGCGGAGATACTCTAGCTGGCCACTCGTGCAACGAATAGGCCATCGAGGCGTCTTATATACCAAAGCTGCATTACGTACATATTAAATCGATGATACGAAGGACCAAGATAGTCGCGACACTAGGCCCCTCGACGGATGAGCCCGGCATGCTGGAGAAGATCGTTAAGGCCGGGGCCGATGTGGTTCGCCTCAACTACTCCCACGAAACGCGAGAAAAGCACAAGCAACGCGCAACGCAATTGCGCGCGGCATCAAGAGCCTTGGGCACCGAAGTTGCCATTATTGCAGATCTTAGGGGACCTAAGATTCGGATCGGGAGCTTTAAGGCCGGAAAGGTACAGTTGCCTGAGGGTGCACCATTTACCATCGACGCAGATCTAAGAGAGGATGAAGGTGATGCGCACCACGTGGGTGTAAGTTACAAGAATCTGCCCAGGGATGTACACAGCGGGGACAAGCTGCTGATCGATGACGGGCGCGTTGTGTTACAGGTAAAAAAAGTGAGCGGAAGCCGAGTAGAATGCGAGGTCGTACTAGGAGGCGAGATATCGAATAACAAGGGCATCAACCGACAAGGTGGCGGATTGTCGGCCGGGGCGCTGACGGCCAAAGACCGGGCTGACGTCCGGCACGCTGTCGAAATCGGCGTCGACTTCATCGCCATCTCCTTTGCGCGTTCCGCGGACGACCTTCACGAAGCTCGTCGGCTTATTGAAGATGCCGGAGGTAAAGCAGGCATCATCGCCAAGATCGAGCGGGCCGAGGCGCTGGATACAATCGACGCGATTGTTGATGCGTCAGAGGCCATTATGATCGCTCGGGGTGACCTTGGCGTTGAGATTGGCGACGCCGCGCTCCCACCGGTACAGAAAAACCTTATCAAACTCGCTCGTGACATGGACCGCGCAGCTATCACCGCCACCCAGATGATGGAGTCAATGATCGATAATCAAATGCCAACACGGGCTGAAGTATTTGATGTCGCTAATGCAGTACTCGACGGGACTGACTCGGTGATGCTATCCGCGGAAACCAGCATTGGACATTATCCGGATAAGGCTATCGAGGCTATGGTCAGGGTTTGTCTCGAGGCGGAAAAACAACACATCGCCCGGACGTCCGATCACCGCATCAATCTACGCTTCAAGCGAATCGATGAAGCGATTGCGATGTCTACGATGTACGCGGCCAATCACATTGGCGCGAAAGCCATTGCAGCCTTAACCGAAACAGGGGCAACCTGTGTATGGATGTCCCGTATCAGCTCGGGCATCCCTATTTTTGCCTTTACCCGACATGTAGAAACCGGCAGAAAGATGACGCTTTACCGGGGAGTCTATCCGATCGGATTTGATATCACCCACACGGATCCACTGGTAGCTAATAAAGAGATGATCGGTGAGCTTGTAAAGCGTGGCACTGTGGACGATGGCGATCTGGTGATCATTACCAAGGGTGATCTACGCGGTCGAACGGGCGGTACGAACAATATGAAGATTGTGCGCGTCGGAGAGCCAATCGATCACATGGTGTAGGTCATGAAACCCGCCATGACACGGGACAGACTAGTCGCTACATGATCAATTGCGGTATTTCACTGGAACTCCAGACTCGCGATTTATAATATACAGATTTAGCCTGCCTCTCCCTACAGGTCGCCGTGGTCAATTACCGTATGCGAGGTTGAAATCGATGAGTACACAAGATCTTCAAACGACCGCCAATGCGATGGTCGCCGCGGGCAAGGGGATCCTGGCGATTGACGAGAGTTTTCCGACCATCAAAAAACGCTTTGATGGCATCAGTATTGAGTCCACGGAGGAGACCCGACGGGCCTATCGGGAACTGCTGATCACATCACCCGGTAGCAATGAGTTCATCAGTGGCATGATCCTCTTTGATGAGACCATCAGACAGGCCACCACCCAGGGGACGCCATTTCCCCAGGTACTTATCAAAGAGGGCATCCTGCCGGGAATCAAGGTCGACAAAGGTGCCAAGGCGCTGGCTGGCCATCCTGGCGAGAAGGTCACTGAAGGACTCGACGGGCTGCGCGAGCGCCTGACTGAATACCGGCAACTCGGCGCCCGTTTTGCGAAGTGGCGCGCCGTCATTACCATCGGCGAAGGCATACCGTCGCTCAGCTGCCTCAAGGCCAATGCCCACGCGCTGGCGCGTTACGCTGCGCTGTGCCAGGAGGAAGAGCTCGTGCCGATCGTTGAACCGGAAGTCTTAATGGACGGTGACAATTCCATCGAACGCTGTGATGAGGTAACCGAGACGACGCTCAGATGCCTGTTCAATGCCTTATATGACCAGCGTGTTAAGCTCGAGGGGCTGGTGTTGAAGACCAACATGGTCATCGCCGGCAAGAAATGCCAAAAGCAAGCCAGCGTGGCTCAGGTGGCCGAACAAACAACGCGTTGTTTGCGGAACGCGGTGCCTACGGCGATAGCCGGGGTAGTCTTCCTGTCTGGCGGACAAAGCGCGGAACTCGCGACAGCCCATCTGAACGCGATGAATGCCATGTCCGTCACCCATCCGTGGCCTTTAAGCTTCTCCTACGGGCGCGCACTGCAGGCTCTCGCACTGAAGATCTGGAGCGGAAACGCGGACAACGTGGACGAGGCACAAAAAGCCCTGTTTCACAGAGAAAAGTGCAATGGGCTTGCAACACTTGGACGATACACGGAGGCGTTGGAAAAAGAATTGGCCGCCTGAGCATCGGTCATACCCTCAACAAATTTAGGCTCGCCGACTGCGCCTACTGCTCTCCTGAATTGCCGCTCATCTTGGAACTGCCGGGGCCCGCTGCCTTATCAAGCCTCCACCAATCGCGTCATCGCCTCTTGGTACTTCTCGGCGCTTTTTAACACGATATCTTCGGGAAGTTCCGGGGCAGGTGGTTTCTTATCCCACCCCAGGGTCTCCAGGTAGTCTCGAATAAACTGCTTGTCGAAACTAGGCGGGCTTGTGCCGGTACGGTAGGAGTCTGCCGGCCAAAAACGAGATGAATCGGGCGTTAAAAGTTCATCAATGAGCACGAGCTTCCCTTTCTCATCCTGACCAAACTCCATTTTCGTATCCGCTATGATGATCCCGCGCTGACGTGCGTAGTCCACCGCATATCGGTAGATGGCAACACTGAGATCACGAACCTCTGAAGCAACGGCCTCGCCTAAAAGCTCAACTGTCTTCTCGAAACTGATGTTCGCGTCATGCTCACCAACCTCCGCCTTGGTGGACGGCGTGTAGATAGGCTCAGGCAACATCGCTGCCTGCTCCAGACCTTTCGGCAGGTGGATCCCGCACACCGCACCGGTCCTCTGATAGTCCTTCCATCCCGAACCGATCAAGTACCCACGCACAATCGCCTCGAGGGGGAGGGTCCTCAGCCTCCCTACCACAACGGCGCGACCCTCGACCGGTTCGCGTTCGGCAACATCAGGCAAGACGTCCTCCAGGCGAATACCCGCCAGATGGTTAGGCACGATCTGAGCAGTCTTTCCAAACCAAAAATTGGATAGGGCGGTCAGCACCACGCCCTTACCAGGGATGGGGTTCGGCAAGACCACATCAAATGCCGAGATCCGGTCTGTGGTCACAATAAGCACGTGTTCATCGCCAATCGCGTACATATCCCTTACTTTGCCACGATGAATAAGCGGCAAGCTTGCGATATCGGACTGAAAGAGTGCCGTTTTTGGATCATTCATAGGCTGTGTGCCCTGTGCCGATTCCCCGTGCCGATTTTCCCATACGCGAGGGGCCGCCACCATCATTGCAGCGCGAGCAGAACGCATACGGAAGTTGGTGTCCCTCGTCAAACGGCAGCGACACGGCAATCCAGCCGCCGACACCGGAGACTCGTCTTCCAAATCTCACACCACTGGTATAATGTGCCGCTTCTTTAAAGGGGGCACTGCCGGCAAGCCGAACACAACCCCGATGGCTTCAAACCAATCCTCAAGTCACACGCCAATGAATCGACCTGAACCGACGGCTGGACTGCGTCACGTTGCGCTCAATGTACGCAACTTTGAAGCGTGCGAGCGCTTCTATGTAGAGCTTTTGGGGATGGAAGTCGAATGGCGCCCGGACGCGGATAATGTTTATCTCTGCTCCGGTAATGACAATCTTGCACTGCACCGGATGTCAAATGACCAACGACTAGACGGCCCCCAACACCTACATCATATTGGCTTTATCCTTAAAACACCTGACCAAGTGGACGCATGGTACGACTACTTGCGCACCCATGGGGTAGTTATCACAGCAGTGCCTAAGACACACCGCGATAGGGCTCGCAGCTTCTACTGTAATGATCCAGATGGCAATACCGTGCAGATGCTTTATCATCCGCCGATCGCCGATTCTTGAAACATCGCACGTACGGGCAAATTGAGCGGCAGTCAACCATGTTCAAGATATCCAACAGAATCAAGTTGCACGGTTTCAACAACTTGACCAAGACGCTGAGCTTTAACATTTACGATATTTGCTACGCGCAGACCGACGCGCAACGCTGCGAATACATGCAATACATCAGCGATGAGTACAACGCAGATCGACTTACCCAAATATTGACAGAGGTGGCGAACATTATTGGCGCTCGGATCCTGAACGTTGCGAAAGCGGACTATGAACCCCTTGGCGCGAGCGTTACCCTGCTTGTATCCGAAGAAGCGCCGGTCCCTGAGGGCGTAACCAATAGCGAGACGCCAGGTCCACTACCTGAAGCAGTCGTTGCCCACCTCGATAAGAGTCACATTACAGTCCATACCTATCCAGAAGGTCATTCCGACTTTGGGATCAGTACGTTCCGAGCCGACATCGATGTTGCTACGTGTGGCCATATCTCGCCACTAAAGGCGCTGAACTTTCTAATCCACAGCTTTGACTCAGATATCGTTATCATTGACTATCGTGTACGAGGCTTTACCCGCGACGTCAATGGCACGAAGTACTTCATCGAGCACAAAATAAACTCCATCCAAAACTATATTTCGCGGTCTACGAAAAACCGATACCAAATGATTGACGTCAATGTCTATCAAGAAAATATTTTCCACACGAAAATGATGCTTAAGGAATTTGATCTGGATGATTATCTATTTGGGATCGATAAGGACGATCTTGATCCCAGGGAGCAATTGGAAATCGAGGAGCGGCTACATCGGGAGATGGTCGAGATCTTCTATGGCCGGAATCTAAGCCGCAACTGACGAGCCAATCGAACCGCTCAAGCGAACGGCGACCAAGCCTCGCAACAAACCCCGCGCCTTAACTCACTACTCGTGCCAGCCTTGGCAAATCGCCAGCTAACCCCATCGCTCGACGCATAAACCAATGCTTCATTGGCTCAATGGCATTGACCACATCCAATCCGAGATTGCGCGCCCACTGTACAGGCTCGAACTGGTTAGCAAATAGATGATTCAGGCCGTCTAGAAACATCATCATCGCAAGGTTTTCACCCTTACGCCAACGTTCATAGCGCCTTAATGTGCTTAAGCCGCCGATGTCGCACGAAGCAGCGCTCGCATCATCAAGCACCTCGGCGAGCGCCGCCGCGTCCAACAATCCTAAATTTGCACCCTGGCCAGCAAGCGGGTGTACACAATGGGCCGCATCCCCCACTAAGACAACCCGCTGCTGGCAATAACGCCTCGCGTGGGCACGCTGTAATGGGAATGCAACTCGCGAACTACTCCATGTAATGTCCCCCAAGCGACCGCAAAAAGCATTTTTTAGTGCTGTACGAAACGTATCTTCATTCAGTCCCAAAAGAGCCGTTGCCTCTTCCGGTTTAGTGGACCACACGATGGCGCATTGGTGTGCATCAGCTAACGGTAAAAAGGCAAGCGGCCCCGTTGCCAGAAACCTCTGTCTGGCGACGTTGCCATGCGATCTTTCCGTAGTCACTATACACACCAGGGCCTTTTGATGGTAATCGTGCAGCGAATTTTCGATACCGGCGAGATCCCGCACGGTGGAGCGGCTACCATCAGCACCCACCACAAGGCGTGCGGTTAGTGAGATACCGTCCTCGAGTTCAACCGCGATATGATCATCTACCAGGTTAAATTTTCTGAGTGCTGTGGGTCGATACGATGTGATCCCCGGAAGTTTCGCGATTACACTCTCGAGCGCTGACTGGATCAGTTGGTTTGCAGCGATATAGCCGAGCGTCGGCTCACACAGATCGGCACTATCGAAACAGATACTACCGTCCCCGTTGGCGTCCCAAACCTCAATCCGTCGAAAGTATCCGATGTCACCTTCCTCAATAGGCCCCCAAGCACCGACAGCCTTGAAAATCTGTGCAGAGGCAGGAGTGATAGCTAGCACCCGAAGGTCATGTTCCTGCGTGTCGTTCATTGACCGAGCTTCGCTCGCCTCCACGAGAGCGACGCGCAGTCCTTGCCGAGCGAGGATGCACGCCAAGGTGCTACCAACGATCCCGCCGCCGCTAATGACGATATCCGTGTCCGTGCAGGGCGCCTTGCGAATGCTCACAACGCAAGCCCTCGCACCAAGCGTGGTTGTCGTCCAAAGAGCCCCATTGCCTGTCGCATGAACTGTCGCTTCAGTGGCGGAATTAAGTCTACGGCCAGCATTCCGATATCGCGCACCATGATCCGGGACAGGTAATCATTGTAGAAAAGGCTGGCCAGTCCTTCGGTAAACGCAATGACCCGGCGCTGATCGGATCTCCTTGATGCAACGTACTGTTTGAGGCATTGCTCTGATCCGGGATCTTCCCCGGCACGAATGGCATCCGATATCACTTCGGCGAGCGCCGCAACGTCGCGCAGACCGAGATTGAACCCCTGAGCCGCATTGGGATGCACCGTGTGGGCTGCGTTTCCCAGCACAACGATCCGCGGACCCGCTTGCTGCTCAGCCTCAATCATGCACAAGGGGTATGACTTACGTTGGCCTATACGCAAAAATCGGCCGAGCCGGCCACCGAAGCATTTCTCCAAGTTGCTAAGGCAACTTTGCTCATCCATCGCCAAGATCCGGTCCGCCTCAGCACTGGCCACGGTCCACACAAGCGCTGAGCACCCATCCGATAACGGGAGTAACGCGAGCGGGCCGGTTTCGGTAAACCGCTCATACGCAGTGTCGCGATGCGGTCTCTCAAGAGTGACATTTGCGACAATCGCGGTCTGACCATAGTCCCGCTCACGGGTTTCTGTCCCGAGCGCTTGCCGTACCTTCGAGTTGGTCCCGTCGGCCCCCACCACAAGGCGAGTTTTCAGACTAACGCAATCCCCGTTAAGCTGAACGGAGACCTCTACTTTCTCCTCACCAAGGTGAATTGCGTGGAGTCGGGCTGGGCAGAATAGATCGACGTTCGCGAAAGAGATCAGATTCTCTGACAGCACTTTGCCGAGCAGACGCGCCAGTACGACATAACCGAGGGCATCCACACCGACCATCCCAGCGTCCATACGCACGAAACCGAAATGACCTCGGTCAGAGACATGAACGCGACGTATCGGGTTAGCCTCCTCGCTTATCCGATCCCACAGCCCAAGCGCCGCGAGAACGCGTTGAGAAGACAGAGCGAGTGCAAGCCCCCGATCGTCGTAACTTGGCTGACCTTCGTCCTGGAACGGTACCGCTTCAACAACACCAATGCGCAACGGCTGGCTAGCCAGGGCACACGCCAGACTTGCTCCCACCATGCCGCCACCGATGATTAAGACATCATAGTCACGCGGCATGGCCGTTCGCCATTAACGTCTCAATATCGTCCGGGTCCGTAGGAGCGTCATTGCTGAGCACCTCATGACCATCACGGGTCACCAACACATCGTCCTCGATGCGCACCCCAATGTTCCACCACTTTTTGCGTATACCCTTGCTACCGGCTGGGAAGTACAGCCCTGGCTCTATTGTCATGAGCATACCCGGCTCCAGCATGCGCCACTCGCCGTCTACCTTGTAGTCACCCACATCGTGGACATCCATGCCCAGCCAGTGTCCAGTTCGGTGCATGAACGTCTTTCCATAAGCCTGCTGCTTAATAAGCGTCTTTACCCGGCCCTTGAGGATACCAAGGTCAATCAAACCCCCGGTCAAAACGCGTACCGCAGCCTCGTGAGGTTCGTTCCAATGGTTACCCGGCTTTACTTTTTTGATCGCCTCATGCTGCGCTTCGAGGACTACTTCATAAACTGCCTTTTGCTCCTTTGTGAAACGCCCGTTGATAGGAAATGTCCGGGTGACGTCGCTTGCGTACCCGTCGTACTCCGCGCCCGCATCGATAAGTAATACATCTCCATCATTGAGTACATCCGAATTTTGAACGTAGTGCAGAATGCAACTATTGGCACCCCCTCCCACGATTGGGGGATATGCCGGAACACGCGCCCCCCTCTGCATGAATTCGTGCAGTAATTCCGCTTCGATTTGATACTCCTTAAGACCTGGCCGACAAACCTTCATGGCGCGAATGTGAGCCGCAGCGGAGATTTTGGCTGCCTGGCGCATCGCCTTAATTTCATGCCGACTCTTGTATAGGCGCATCTCATGAAGCAGATGCCCAAGGGAAATAAACTCACCTGGCGCGTTGACGCCCGCCCGGCCACGACTACGGACCTGGTTGACCCAGCCCACCACCCGTTGATCGAATGCCGGGTGGAACCCCATGGTGTAGAATACGCGGTCACGATCCTCCAGAAGCCCAGGGACAATGTCATCCAAATCATCTACCGGGAAGGCGTCGTCGGCTCCGTAGATCTCACAAGCACCTTCAAGGCCCGCACGGCGACCGTGCCACGTTTCCATCTTCGGATCCCGCTCCCGGCAGAAGAGCACATACTCCCCCTGGGGACGGTCGGGGACGAGCACCGCGACGGCATCAGGTTCCGGGAAACCCGTAAGGTAAAAAAAATCGCTGTCGGGCCTAAAGGGATACTCCACATCGCGATTCCGCACTACCACCGGCGCAGTAGGGAATATGGCCATACTCCCCTCGTTCATCATATCCATTAGCCGTTTACGTCGGCGGGCAAATTCTTTTCGATCCATTAATTCGCTCCATCTGGCCCATGACCACGGATGTCTCCACCACGAAGCTGCTCGTGCATGAGCAGCACGCAGATACGTATATACTCCACAATCTCGAGATAGGCCGTTTCCTGACCCTCATCGGCCACCTCGTCCAAGTCTCTTAGACCTGATATTTTCGTAAAGTCATCCATAATTTACCTGCAATCGTCTGATAACCAAGCATCTTCGCCGACCCCGCCTTGACGGATCCCGTACAGAAAACCCCGGCACCACTCACCCACTGCCGCGCTCCGTACCGGCATCGGCTCTTCATCATCCGGAAGCAAGGGGTAAAATCCCCATTCCATAGGACTAAACTGCCGCACCGTATCCCTGGCGAGGGCTCGTAGCACGACGCAAGACTCATCCAGCATCCCTTCATCCACCTGATGCTCGCCTAGTACTTCTCGAAGACAGGATCCTTCGTCTACCCCACCGATAGCGCAGATCTGACCGCAGACCAACCCATGCCATTCTGCGGCACCCGTGCTGGCGCCGATCTGCCCTAGGGCCTCGCGCACATCATCAAAGCTAGGCACAGGACCAGGTATTTCCTGTACGTATTCCACTACACGCCTATATGTGCCCACAGACGCTACCTACAACGAATCACACAGCGACTTGAACTGCTGATAGGACATTGTGCTGACCGGCGTGACTGCATCGCCTGTTGACCGCTATGACAGGCCGCTCTATATTGAGCGTCAAATAATAATGTACCGCGGGCACCTATGCATTCATATCCTCAATTTCCTAGGTAAGGCACGATGGGCGAGCAGGACACTGACAAGTTAGATCTGGTAGCACTTGAGGCTCGCGTCGACGACCTCATCCGAACGGTCGAACAGTTAAAAACTGAAAACACGGCTCTGCGTGGCCAGCAAACGAGCCTTGTGACCGAACGTGCCGCACTGATTGAAAAGACCGAACAGGCGCGCACCCGCATTGAGTCCATGATATCCCGCCTCAGAGCAATGGAAACGCGCTCATGAGTGCAGAAACGACCCCCGTCAACGTCACTATTTTAGACAAGGAATATCTGGTAACGTGCGATGACAGTGAGCGAGAGTCTCTTCATGCTGCCGTTGAGTATTTGAACGCAAAGATGAGAGAGCTGCGGCAGAGCGGCAAAGTAATCGGAACTGAGCGAATTGCCGTTATGACAGCACTCAACATTGCGCATGATTACCTAGAATGCAAAGACCGACGCGAGGACTATACTGTAAAAGTAGACTCGAGTATCCGCCGCTTGCAAAGTAAGATTGACGACGCCCTGACCAAGGGCAAGCAATTCGAAATTTAGACGGAATTAATTTGGGTTTCCCCTGCGGAGTGCGTCAGTAGGCCGAGATATCCTTGAGCCTATTTACCACAACCTTGGGGACAAAACGGCGGTGTTGTTGAGCATGTCCACCGCACAGTGGAAAGCCTGATACGCTGCCTGTTGTTCCCACTTGAACCTTTGGTTCAAGATGAAGGTCTGCAACGGCTCTGCGGGGGAAACCCTCCCTCCTCCGCCTTCCATGACGAAAGCGTACCGTACACTCAAAGAAGCGTATCTGAGAAGCCATGCAATTCTGGCTCATGAAATCAGAGCCAAGCGAATTCAGCATCGACGACTTGATGGCGAGGCCTGGGCAGACTGAGCCATGGGATGGTGTACGCAACTACCAAGCACGCAACCTGATGCGCGATGACATGAAGGTTGGCGATTTAGCCTTTTTCTACCATTCAAACTGCGTAGAACCCGCGATAGTCGGGATTATGGACATTGTCCGCGCAGGCTACCCGGATAACACAGCATTTGATCCAAAGGATAAGCACTATGATCCGAAGAGTAATCCCGGCAGTCCGAAGTGGTATCGCATCGATGTTCGCTTTCAGCACAAGTTAGGACGAGCTATTACACTTGCTGAGTTACGGGAGCACCCACCACTTGCAAATGTGCCGCTACTTCAGAGGGGCAACCGGCTCTCAGTGATGCCGATAAGCAAATTAGAGTGGGACTTTATTTTAGGACTCGAGCTCGCGTAGTATGGCCGCGCACCAAGTTATTTAGCTAAGAAATAGCCTGTATGCCGGATTGTTCGATTCCTCCCAATAATTCAGGCCTAACCCATCGAGAAAGGACTGAAACTCGTCGCGTTCCTCGTCTTTGACCTGAGTACCCACGAGCACACGTCCGTAGGCCGCGCCGTGGTTGCGATAGTGGAACACGCTGATGTTCCAACGTTCACCCATCTGCGTTAGAAAATGCAATAAGGCCCCAGGTCGTTCCGGAAATTCAAACCGATAAAGCAATTCGTTGTCAACAAAGCCCGCGTGACCGCCTACCATATAGCGGACATGCATCTTTGCCACCTCGTCGTTACTCATATCAACGACACGGTAACCTTTGCTCCTCAAGTTCTTAATCAACGTGTTCTTCTCAGGAATCCCTTGCCGTAACTGCACACCAGCAAAAACATGTGCTTCTTTAGCATCGGAATAACGGTAATTGAATTCTGTGATAGAGCGGGGCCCTAATGCATGACAGAACGCTCTGAAGCTACCGGGTCTTTCAGGAATTGTCACGCCTAAAAGCGCTTCGCGCTGTTCGCCAAGCTCAGCCAGTTCAGCGATGTGCCGTAAACGGTCAAAATTAACGTTAGCGCCACTAAAAATCGCCACCAGATCTTTGTTCTTGACACGCTTTCGCCCAACATACTGCTTCAATCCAGCAAGAGCTAAAGCGCCCGCAGGCTCTGGAATGGATCGAGTATCCTCAAAAGTGTCCTTGACCGCTGCACAAATTTCATCGGTACTCACGAGCAACACGTCGTCGACATATTTGCGGGCAATACGGAATGGTTCTCTACCTACTTGGCGCACCGCAGCGCCATCGGCGAAGATTCCAACCTGATCCAAAACCACGCGTCTTCCGACCTCCAGCGCACGCTGCATACAAGGCGCCTCGTCAGGCTCGACACCGATGATGCGGATACCTGGGGAGAGATGTTTACAGTACACTGCAATCCCGGCGATAAGCCCACCGCCACCGACTGGCACAAAAATGGTATCCAACTCCCCACGGTGTTGGTGCAGTATCTCCATGGCCACAGTGCCTTGTCCGGCAATAACCAGGGGATGATCGTATGGTGGAATAAAGGTCAGTCCTTCATCTGTTGCAAGGTGCAGCGCGTGTTCATTTGCGTCGTCATAGGTGTTCCCCTGGAGCACGATTTCAGCGCTGAGGCGGCGTACGGCTACCACCTTAATCTCTGGCGTCGTCTTAGGCATCACGATGACCGCCCGGATCCCGAGCTTTTGGGCCGCGAGCGCAACGCCCTGCGCATGATTCCCAGCAGACGCCGCGATGACGCCGTGCTTTCGCTGCTGCTCAGACAACGCTGACATCAAATTGTAAGCGCCGCGGAGCTTGTAGGAGAACACGGGCTGCAGGTCCTCGCGCTTCAGCCACACGCGATTGGTGAGCCGCCGCGATAATTCGGGCGCGTAATCTAAGGGGGTCTCCTTAGCCACGTCGTAGACGCGAGCTTGGAGTATCATCTTCACATATCGTTCAAGCATACGCATAAGATACCACTTAACCCCCTACAATAACCCTCGCCTAGGTGACGTAGACGCTGTTTCATGTAGGGGCGTTTGCGTAAAATACCATTGAGGAGGTCAATCCATGACACAAGATGAGAAGAAGCGCCACGCGGCGGAAGCGGCATTGGATTATGTTAAGCCTGAAATGACTATCGGTGTGGGAACAGGGAGCACCGTCGATTATTTCATTGAGTGCCTTGCCCGAGTCAGGCACAAAATCGATGGTGCGGTGGCCAGTTCCGAGGTGACAGCCACACACCTTCGGGAACACAACATCCCAATTGTCGATTTGAATAACGTCCACGAGGTCGCAGTCTATGTTGATAGCAGTGATGAGGCGACCAAGTTTCTTCACCTCATCAAAGGTGGAGGAGGTGCATTGACGCGAGAGAAGATAATCGCCGCCGCAAGCAGACAATTCGTCTGTATAGTCGACGACTCGAAACTCGTTGATGTGTTAGGGCGCTTTCCACTACCAGTTGAGGTGATCCCGATAGCACGCAGTTATGTCGCTCGTGAGATCGCTAAGCTGCGTGGCCAACCAAGCTTACGAGACGGTGTTACCACCGACAACGGTAATCTCATCTTGGATATCCGCAATCTATCCATCGTAGAACCAGTCAAATTAGAAGTAACCTTGAATAATATCGCGGGCATCGTAGCCAACGGTATATTTGCCCAGCGTCCAGCTGACGTGCTGCTCGTAGGTAGCGATGAAGGCGTTCGGACACTCACATGACGGCATACGATCGTTGATGCGCGCGTTACCACGATGTCTCGTTTACTAATTAGCATCGGCCTGGCGCTTGTGCTCCTTGGCGTCATGTGGCCCTGGCTAAGCAAAATCGGACTTGGTCGACTTCCCGGTAATATCGTCATCGAGCGAGAAAACTTTAGATTTTATCTGCCGCTAACGACGGGGATCATCGTCAGTATTCTGGTGACTGCGCTGATGTGGATAATGCGCAAGTAGGCACTCAGCGATGACGCCTGTGATCAGACCGAAAAGAACCCGCATTGACATTAAGCGACCGGCCTATTTGCCTGTCGTTCGAATATGTGTCGCGTGTGAAAGACTGCTGGGCTGAAACCTTGATTGTTTACCCGCAAGGAACGCTTCAGTACAAGATCAAACAATAACGGGTTATGGCGACGTATGGCCGAGAGAACATTTGCCTCATCGCGGGTCAAAAGCTTAAGGCTGACCAGCTGATTCATAGAATACAGGGGCATCACCCCCGGCAAGGGATAGTCCGAACCATTCAGTAACCTGTGGTGCCAATCTCCTCTTTTGATTACCGTCGTAAGCGGTTCTCCGATGCGATTGACCTGGGCCAAGCCGGAAATGTCACCGAACAGCAGGTCCTCGGAGTCCACCTCATCCATCATCCGTGCAAACAGTGAAAAATTGGAGGCTGTTGGCCCGGTTTTGCCTTTGTCAATATCCGTGGCGACCCCTTTTGAGGCGCAATGAGCAACGATGACCCGCACACCATGATCCAACGTGCGCCTCAGCAACAAAGGATTGCCCAATGACTGCGCCTCGCCAGTCGGTACAGCGTGTTCATCGCCGGAATGAACAAGCAAAGGGATGTCCATACGCACCATGGCTTCGTAGAAGCGATCGCATAGCGGCGATCCCGGATTAATCCCCATGGTATTCGGTAACCATTTGACCGCCCGTGCTCCGGATGTAACCGCATTTTCCAAGGCCGGAATGCAATCCGACCGATAGGGGTGAATTGATGCGATCCATTCGAAGCGTCTTGGGTGTTTGCGGGCAACGTACGCCGCATACGTGTCAGGGATGTAGAAAAAAGTGTGTACAAGATCGCGCTGGCCTGCCTCATCGTAGTTGTAATCGAATGCCAGCAGCATGATTCGCCCCCCTTGCGGGAGGCCGTCCTGTAATGCCAAGAGGCGTTCGAGATAACCCTGATCGACTCCTGCATTGGGATCGAGACAAGCCGCATCCAGATAGAAGCGAAACCGGGCGTATTGCAATGGATGGGCCAGGCTACGCAGGTTGGGGTTTACCCAGATCCCACTGCCGCTATCGCCAGTTCCTAGCAGGTGTACGTGGCAGTCCCATAGCTCTGAGCCATCAAGATCCGCCAATGCAGCAAGTATCAGTTCATGCTGAGATAAATCATCAGGCAGTGCAGCGGCAAGGCACGGATTGCTGATACCTTCATCAAGCCACGGACGACACCCTGTCAGCAGCACAGGTCCTGCTCCAATCGCGGCAATAAACTCCCGTCGCTTCACATTGCGAGCCGTCACGAACCCGATTCAGGGCTTCCCGGATCCTTATCGCCAGGTTTCTTACCCACCTTTTTGCGCCGGGTCGAGCGACGTTTACGCCCTTGGGCAATTGTAGGCGCCCGGCTAGGGCCATTACCCTGAACCCAGGTTCGGGAAAAAAATAATCCGAGCTCGAAAAGCAGCCATATCGGGACTGCCAAGAGTATCTGCGAGACTACATCGGGCGGTGTGAGTAACATTCCCATAATAAAAGCGGCAACAAACACATACGGGCGCTTCGCCGCCAGCGATTCTGGCGTGGTAACACCCGCCCAGACCAGCAAAATTGTGGCAACGGGCACCTCAAATGCCATGCCAAACGCAAAGAACAACTTAAGGACAAAATCCAGATATCTGCTGATGTCGGTCATCACGGTCACCCCTTGCGGCGCAACCGCGGTAAAAAACGCAAAGATGAGCGGGAACACAAGAAAGTAGGCAAATGCAACGCCGAGATAAAACAGGAGTGCGGTAGAGATGACAAGCGGTAGCGCCAAGACGCGCTCTTGTCGATAGAGTCCCGGGGCAACGAAAGCCCACGCCTGATAAAGCACGAACGGCATCCCGATGAAGATCGCCATCATCACGGTGACCTTAAAAGGTGCAAGAAAGGGTGCAGCCACCTCGGTAGCAATCATGGCGCTCCCTGCCGGAAGCTGTGCAATCAGCGGCGTCGCAACGAGGAGATAGATGTCATTGGCAAATGGGAATAGCACAAGAAAAATCAGGAGAATACAGAGAACACTTCTCAAGAGCCGATCGCGGAGTTCGATCAGATGAGAAAGAAATGATTGCTCGCGATCCTGAGTGTTTTCGTGACGCGGTTTACGTGCCAGCATCAGACGATGATGTTTTTGCAGATCGCCCCCGAGCTCTGCGATCACTACGTTTAGACGACGCCTGGCGCTTTGCATCTCCGCCACTGGCCACGCGTTCCTTCTTAACTACGTTGGGTACTACATCCTCAAGCACTGGATCGAGGCCAGAGAGCTGGGACTCATTAACCAGGCGTTTGGCTTCCTCAAGATGCAGTTCCTGCTCGATCTCGGCCTTCACGGAATCAACCAACCGGCGAGCCTTCCCCAGCCACAGCCCCAACGTGTGTGCAAGCCTTGGCAATCTCTCCGGACCAACCACCAAAAGGGCGACGATCCCGATGAGCACGAGCTCCCAGAATCCAACGTCAAACATGATCCACGCCTCGTGCTCGCCTATTTATCGTCCTTAGGGCGCGCATCGTCACTGACGTCGGTCCGTTTTTCCCCATCATTGTCCTTCGAGCTACCCGCCTCAACTTGCTCGTCGCTCTCTGCCATGGCGCTCCGAAGACTCTTGATGGCGCCGCCAATATCACTACCCAGACTGCGTAGTTTCTTGGTCCCAAATAGCAGAATCACAATCACCAAGATAATCAACAACTCTGTGATCCCAAGATTCATGCTGTCTCTCCACCTCTTCAAACCCGTTCAAAATCGTCAACGTCCGCCGTCGGACGAATTCAACCATGATCACCTTCGCGACTCGCTTTCTCCTCAAGGCCTGATTGTCCAAAGCGCCGTTCGAGTTCGGCCAGTACGTCCGCCGCCCCGAGCCCCTGGTGTGCCAGCATCACCAACGTGTGAAACCACAGATCGGCTGTTTCACTCACGATGCGCTTCGCTTCACCCTCCTTTGCAGCGAGTACGGTCTCTGCGGCTTCCTCCTCGATCTTCTCGAGAATGCTGTCCAGGCCCTTTTCATAGAGACTTGCGACATAGGACACACTCGGGTCTGCCTGTTTTCTGCTTTCAATGATATCCGCTAGGCGGCTGAGGACATCGGGCATCGTCATCGGATCAATGTCGATTATGCGTCTCGCCCGCGGCACAAAAAAGCTAAGATAGCTTCTTTGCTCCCAAATATCGGCTGCCGCTTATAGAAGCCTGGATATGCATCCTAGTTGCTGCCGTAAATCTCTTTGGGGTTTTTGATCACCGGCTCCACGACAACCCATCGATCCCCATCCAGACGGTGAAAGAAACATCGGTGCCGACCTGTGTGACATGCAATCTCACCCACTTGTTCGACGGCGAGTAGAATAACATCCTTGTCGCAGTCCAGGCGAACTTCGGACACTTTCTGGACGTGTCCGGACTCCTCACCCTTTTCCCACACACACTGACGGGAGCGGGACCAGTAGAACGCATGTCCTTCGGCAACTGTGCGATAAAGGGCCTCACGGTTCATCCAGGCAACCATCAGAACTTCACCGCTATCGACTGCTTGCGCGACGGCTGGCACTAATCCGTCACTGTCCCAGTTAACATCATCAAGCCATGCTGCGTCCGGGATGTCTTCCATGCTCTACAACCGCACCTCAATTCCCCGTGCTGCCATGACCTCCTTCGCTTCGCGCACCGTGTGCTCACCAAAGTGAAATATGCTGGCCGCGAGCACGGCGTCGGCCTTACCCTGTGTGACGCCCTCAACCAAGTGTTCAAGGCACCCGACGCCGCCGGATGCTATTACCGGAACAGACACAGCCTCACTGACGGCACGGGTCAGATTCAGATCAAACCCATTGCGGGTCCCGTCCCGATCCATGCTCGTCAACAGGATCTCCCCTGCACCCTGCTTGACCATCTTCCTAGCCCACAGAACAGCATCAATACCTGTGGCCCTGCGCCCGCCATGGGTAAAAACTTCCCAGCGCGGCGCATTCTCTTTGGGCTCCACTTGTTTGGCATCGATCGCAACGACAATACATTGTGATCCAAAGCGTCTCGCAGCCTCAGCAATAAATCCAGGATTTTCAACTGCGGCCGTATTGATACTGACCTTGTCAGCTCCTGCATTTAGCAGGCCCCTGATGTCTTCCACCGTGCGGATGCCGCCGCCTACGGTGAGTGGAATGAATACCTGACTTGCAACGGCCTCCACGACGTGCACCAGGGTCTCGCGCTCCTCGCTACTTGCCGTGATGTCGAGAAACGCCAGCTCATCGGCGCCTTGTTCGTCGTAGCGTTTCGCCACTTCAACCGGGTCTCCTGCATCTCGAATATCAACAAATCGCACTCCTTTGACGACGCGGCCAGCATCCACATCCAAACAGGGAATAATGCGTTTGGCCAACGCCATTATCCCGCGCCCTGGTTGCTTAGTGCGTCGGCAAGCCGCTGCGCCTCGGCGAAGTCCAGTTTACCCTCATAGATTGCCCGCCCTGTGATGGCTCCCTCAATCCCTTCTTCGGCGACATTACACAAGGCGCGCACGTCATTTAGATCGGTGATTCCGCCAGAAGCAATGACCGGGACATTGACCTCGCGAGCAAGCGCGACTGTAGCGTCTATGTTGAGCCCCGTCATCATGCCATCTCGGCCAATATCAGTAAAAATGATCGCCGTTACGCCATCGTCTTCAAATCGCTGTGCTATATCGATGGCATCGTGGTGCGATAATTTGGACCAACCATCGAGTGCAAGCTTGCCATCACGCACGTCGAGCCCGACGATAATACGTCCCGGAAACTCCATACATACGTTGGCAACAAAATGAGGGTCAGTGACCGCCTTGGTCCCGACAATGACATAGCTCACGCCAGTATCTAGATAGGCTTGAATCGTGTCTTCGTCACGTATGCCTCCGCCAACTTGTACAGGAACATCTCGGCAGCACTCGACAATAGCACGCACAACCTCGCTGTTTACCGGCCGTCCGGCTTGCGCACCATTCAGGTCAACGACGTGCAGACGCCGCGCGCTGGCTTCTAGCCAGCGTTTGGCCATGGCAGCCGGATCCTCAGCATAGATTGTTTCATCATTCATGCAGCCCTGACGCAGACGCACACATTTTCCGTCTTTGATATCAATCGCAGGTATCAACAGCATGACGGCTTGCTTCTGACGATCGTGGATTTCAGGAGGTTAGGCCAGGATGGGGATTCGGTAATTATTACGCCAAATTGCTTGTTTACTAAATGGTAGCACAGGAAACCAGTTGATCCCGCCTGTCTCGCATTACGCAGGAATTATCAGTGCGCTTCATCCCAGTTATAGCCACTGTCAACGCTAACAACGAGTGGCACGGTCAGGTGCGCTGCACCCTCCATTATCTCGCAAATCACTTTTCCCGCCTGATCAACTGCCTCTTCGGCAACTTCAAAAACCAGCTCATCATGAACTTGCATGACCATCTTGGCATCGATACCGCTCTCGGCCAACCAGGCATGCACTGCTATCATCGCACGCTTAATAATATCAGCTGCGGTCCCCTGCATAGGAGCATTAATCGCCGTTCGTTCCGCGTACTGCCGGCGTTGGGCGTTCCGGGCATTTATATCCGGAAGATACAAACGTCGCTTGAACACCGTCTCAACAAAGCCTTGCTCACAAGCCGTCGCACGCGTCTCATCCATAAAGATCTTGACCCCAGGATAACGATTAAAATATCGATCAACATAGACCTGTGCGGCACTGCGGTCGATTCCCAGCTGTTTTGCCAGCCCGAAGGCCGACATGCCATAGATGAGCCCGAAATTGATTGCCTTAGCGGCTCGGCGCTGTTCGCTGTTCACCTGTTCCTGAGAAATACCGAAGACTTCCGCTGCTGTTGCCATGTGGATATCCTCGCCTTTAGCGAAGGCGCCTGTCAGTCCTTGATCTCCTGATAGATGCGCCATAATACGCAACTCAATCTGCGAATAATCTGCGGCGAGTAATTGGTAACCAGGCGCTGCGACAAAGGCTTGACGAATGCGCCGACCCTCATCAGTGCGTACCGGAATATTTTGCAGGTTGGGGTCAGACGACGAGAGCCGGCCCGTGGCCGCCACTGCCTGATGGTAGGATGTATGGACACGTCTCGTGTGTGGATTGATCTGGCCAGGCAACTTATCGGTATAGGTTGACTTGAGCTTGCTCAAGGTCCGGTACTCTAAAATCAGCTTGGGGAGGGGATAGTCCAGGGCCAGCTCTTGCAGGACAGATTCGGCAGTAGACGGTTGTCCTTTAGGCGTTTTCGCGAGCACCGGTAATTGCAGCTCGTCGTACAGAATACCCTGAATCTGTTTGGGAGACGCGATGTTGAATGCTTGGCCCGCAAGCTCGTGGGCCTGACGTTCAATATCGCGTGCACGGACCGCAAGTTCCTCACTTTGCCTTTGCAGGAGCGCAGCGTCCACCATCACACCGTTTCGTTCAACGCACGAGAGGACAGGGACCAGCGGCATTTCAATGTCTTCAAATAACTTCTGTAGTCCGGGTTCCGCCTCTAGCTTTGGCCACAAGGCGAGATGTAACTTCAACGTAACATCGGCGTCCTCCGCCGCGTAGGGACTTGCTTGCTCAACGGGGACCTGGTTAAAGGTGATTTGTTGCGTCCCCTTTCCTGCAACATCTTCATAATGGATAGTATCTTCTCCCAGATACTTCAGCGCGAGAGAATCCATATCGTGTCGAGTTGCGGTACTGTCCAAAACGTAGGACTCAAGCATCGTATCAAAGCGGATCCCATTAAGTGCAATGCCGTGATTAGCCAGAACGCTCATATCAAACTTAAGATTATGTCCAAGTTTTGCCCGACCTCGGTCCTCCAAGAGTGGTCGAAGAGCGGCCAGCACTGCGTCCCTCGATAGCTGTTTTGGCGCGCCCTCATAATCATGTGCTAACGGTACATAAGCTGCCTCGCCTGGGCTCACTGCAAACGAGATGCCCACGATCTCAGCCTCCATGTAATCCAGACTGTTGGTCTCAGTGTCAAAGGCAAAGACCTCTGTTTTTTCTAGGCGCCTAAGCCATGACTGAAACTTACGTTCGGAATCCACCGTCTCGTAATTGTGCTGATGCTCGGTTTCTCCCGCTTTAGTCTCGCAGGCCGCATCCGGGGAACTACAATATTCGGAAAGCCACGACTTGAATTCGAGGCGCGTAAACAATTCCCTTAGCGCAGCGCGATCCGGATTCTGAGGTTTAAGCTCCTTGGGCTTTCGCTCAAGTGGCACGTCGCAGCGGACGGTGACTAGCTCACGCGATAGGGGCAATTGATCGAGACTCGCACGCAGATTCTCCCCCACCTTGCCCGGGATCTCGTTCGCGTGAGCGATAATCGAATCCAATGATCGATAGGTCTTCAACCACTTGACTGCTGTCTTTGGACCAACCTTGGGTACACCGGGCACATTGTCCACACTGTCCCCGATCAAGGCCAGATAATCCACCATCAGTGAAGGCGGGATACCAAATTTGCGTTCCACTCCATCTATGTCCAAGACTGCATTGGTCATCGTGTCTACGAGGCGAACGTGCTCATCGACTACCTGCGTCATGTCCTTATCGCCCGTCGCTATGACGATCTCAAGTCCTTGTGCCTTAGCCTGAGCGGCGAGTGTGGCCATAACATCGTCCCCTTCCACACCATCGATCATCAATAACGGCAGTCCCATGGCACGTACGACATCATGTAATGGTTGCAACTGGCTGACAAGTTCATCCGGCATGGGTGGGCGGTTCGCCTTATACTCCGGATAGAGTTCGTCACGAAAAGTCTTACCTTTCGTATCGAATACAACCACCATATAAGTCGGCTCGTAGTCCTTCTGCAATTTGCGCAGCATTCCGATCACACCATAGATCGCTCCAGTAGGTTCCCCCTTAGAGTTGGATAGGGCGGGCAACGCGTGAAATGCTCGGTAGAGATAAGAAGAGCCGTCTACCAGAACCAACGTGGGCTTGTTCATGCGATATGAGACTGGTGACGTGTATTAAGAGGTAACATTATGGATGATTCGCGAGCGACTGCCTATCTTGTAATGTTGCATGGATCGATTGCCCATGGCCCAACGACGGAGCCTTGACAGCACGGACGCCCAATTGCCCAAAAAATCGCCCGATCAAGTAGACAGACGACCGGAAGTAGTGGATGCTATCTTGAGGTACCAAGAAGATCAAAACTGCCTGCGTACATGGACGAACACGCGTCTTTGTTAGATCATTTGAGCCAATTAATACAATATCTACCAGGTGGACCACTGTGAGAGCCTCCACAATTTTATATTGTGTCATTGGCCTTTTAGCGTCCCTGCAAATACTTGGTGAGCCTATTAACCCGGACGGCCTTGAAGTCGTTCCTGAACCTCCGCCATTGCCGGAACCTGTACAAAGTGGGGAGGTACTTGAGCCGGAAATCACCATTATTCAAAAGGAAGAGGTCACCGTCGAGGAATACCGCATTAACGGGATCCTGTACATGGTGAAAGTCACACCGAGCGTTGGACTACCCTATTATCTCATCGACCAGGACGGCGATGGGGTGATGGAGACGCAAATGGACGGTATATACGCCGATCCCGTCGTCCCTCAATGGGTCTTGTTTAGCTGGTAAACGGATGCAGCCAAAATAGTCCTTCGTGACTCCACAGAACTCTAATAACACGCGCGATTAAGAACTAGGCCTGGAATGAACCGGCGCAAGCAGCGTGAGTCGCCGTTGCGGAACCGGTGTCAAACTAAAGCAAGTGACACAGGAATCGCATGTCTGTCTATACATCCGTTTCACGCCAAGAGCTTCAAAAATTTCTAGAACACTATTCACTAGGGGAGTTAAGTCACTTCCAAGGAATCAGTGAAGGCATAGAAAACACGAACTACTTCGTCACTACCAGCAACGGGGAGTTCGTATTGACCCTGTTCGAAGCGCTAGAAGCCACCGAGCTACCATACTTCCTCGAACTTATGGCGTTTCTCGCCGAGCATAATATTCCGAGCGCACATCCAATTGGCGATGATAATGGAACTTACTTACGCCAACTGAATGGTAGACCTGCAGCTTTAGTACGACGTCTAAAAGGTTTCAGCGTCAAAGCGCCCACGGTACAGCAGTGCTTCGCTATTGGCGAATTCATCGGCCGGATACATACCGTAGGAAAACAGTTTCGGTTATACAGGGAAAATGATCGCGGACCGAGTTGGTGGAGACAAACAGCAGCGAAGGTCTTATCCAAGCTAACGTCTGACGACGCATCGCTGCTTACCGAGGAACTTGCGTACCAATCCCAGTTTCGCCATCACAAACTGTCACGCGGGGTAATTCACGCAGATCTGTTTCGCGACAATGCACTGTTCGTGGGCGATCAGCTGACCGGCGTCATTGACTTTTACTACGCTTGTAATGACGCCCTGATCTATGACCTCGCTGTGACGGCTAATGACTGGTGCAACGTGGAGAATGGAGATTTCTACACAGACCGCGCCCGGGCCATGCTCCATGCCTATACGGAGCAGTTTCGGCCCATTGCGCCTGAGGAGCAAGACGCCTGGCCAGTAATGCTACGGGCCGGTGCACTTCGGTTCTGGCTGTCACGGCTGCATGACATGTACTTCCCGCGGCAAGGCGAAATCACCCACATTAAGGATCCGGATGTATTCAAGCTTATCCTACGCCACCGCATTGAGCATGCTGCCGAATTGCGAGATCTATGGGATTGAGAGCGATTGGCCTCGGGCGCACCATACTGATTTCTGCAGACCCACGTTGCCTCCCGTGCCAGACAGGTGCTCCCATTAGGAAATTAAAAAAATCGTCGCAAGGCCAAGGAAGGCCATGAAACCCACAACATCCGTCACCGTCGTCAGAAGCACACCGCCGGCAAGGGCCGGATCGATTCCAAGGCGCTTCAGGGCAAGTGGGATCAGTGCGCCGGCCGACGCCGCTGTTAGGAGGTTGATGACCATAGCAAGCCCAATGATCAATCCAAGCCCAACATCTCTAAACCACAACATCGCAAGTCCACCAACAACCATCGCCCAGAATAGGCCATTGATTAGGCCAACCGCGAGTTCCTTGAGCATGAGAGCGCGCGCGTTTGCGGCGCCGAGCTGCCCGAGGGCGATGCCCCGAATCGCGATGGTGAGTGTCTGAACACCGGCAATACCCCCCATGCTCGCAACAATGGGCATGAGTATCGCGAGCGCAACGAGTTGCTGGATGCTCGCCTCAAAGCGACTAATCACCCACGCCGCCAGAAACGCGGTCGCTAAGTTAACGCCGAGCCAGATTGCGCGCCGCCTGGCACTGACGACCACGGGCGCAAACATGTCATCTTCCTCACCGAGCCCAGCCAGGCTCATGAGGGAGTGATCAGCCTGCTCATGAATAACGTCCACTACATCGTCAATGGTGATCCGCCCGAGCAGCTTGCCCACCTCATCCACCACCGCGGCTGACACCAGGTCCCGCTGCTCGAATAGTTTGGCGACATCCTTCGCTGGGAGGCTGGCGGGTAGGCCCGCAATGTCCTGCACGATCAAGTCACCGACGGTCGCTTCTGGATCGCGGAGCAACACCTCGGACAAAGGCAGCACGCCAAGATACTCGCCTTCCCGATCAACCACCATCAGCTGGTCTGTCTTCTCCGGTATGGCACCCCGAAGCCGCAAGTAACGGGAGACCACATCCAGCGTCACATCACCCCGGACAGTAACGACATCGGTGTTCATTAAGCCGCCGGCGGTATCCTCGGGATAGGTAAGCACCGATGCCAGGCGTTGGCGGTTCTGCTCGTCCATCGCAAGCAGTACCTCATCCACAAGGGGCTCCGGCAGGTCTTGCAGGATGTCAGCCGCATCGTCGGCATCGAGATCCCTGGTCGCCGCCGCGACCTCGTAGGGCGCCATCTGTCCGAGCAGTCCAGCACGCACTTCGTCTTGGCATTCGGAGAGCACATCACCCTCAAGGTCTGGGTTGACCAGTTCCCAGACCACACCACGTTCACTCGGTGGCAATGCCTCCAAGACGTCAGCGGTTTCGGAAGGGTGCAGCTGGTCAATAAGGCTCCGCACCTTAGACTTCGCTCCGGCCTCCAACGCTTCGTGGACTTGGCTCAGTGTCTCCTGGATCTTTTCTCGTTCGCTGCGCTTGCTCATGGGCCTGAGGGGCTTATAAGTTAAAAAAGTGCACTAGTGTATCAGCCACAGCATGGCATGTTTAGGGGAGCATCAGCACAAAACCGCGGGTGCATGGGCCTAACAGGGCTCGCGGCGTATAGGCATTGCGTTGGATTCTATCTCGCAAACGCCGCAACGCACTAACATCAGGGCATGATCTTAGATGCTGCTCGAACAAGCAGCGCAATATGCACTGGGATTGTCCTCAGATTTGCGATGTCAATGCCGCAAACTGGATTGTGGCGTCAACACACTCTGGAAGAGAAACTTCGGTGTCTTAGTTGGCTTACTGATTTATATGCCGCGTCAGCTGCGCCACGTCCGTGCCGCTCCTGCTCTTCAAAGCTTTCTTCGCGAGATAGGTGAGTTCATCCACTCGACTATCAATGATAATTTGTTTGACTTCTAAAAGCGCTGCGGGATGGACACTGAACTCCCTCAACCCAAGCCCTAGCAGAAGCCGCGTGTAACGCGTGTCACCCGCCATCTCGCCACACATAGCCACTGGAATTTTCGCTTTCTGGCCCGCCTGGAGCGTTGTGTAAATAAGCCTTAATACCGCTGGGTGCAGCGGGTCGTAGAGATAATTAACTTCATCGCTCACCCGATCGATCGCCATTGTGTACTGGATCAAGTCGTTCGTCCCTATCGATAGAAAATCGAGATCACTCGCAAATACATCCGCGCAGATAGCTGCGGCCGGTACTTCGATCATGCCTCCAATCGCCATATCCGGATCGAATTTGATGTTCGCTGACTTCAGCTCATCGCGAATTGTCCCTACCATCTCCAGAACCTGTGACATTTCCTGAATATTGGAGAGCATGGGTATCATCATTCGTACCGGCCCGAGGCTTGATGCCCGGATAATCGCTCTCAGCTGTGGTCGAAACAGCGATGGTTCCTTGAGGCATAGCCGGATAGCTCTAAGCCCCAAAGCTGGATTTGACGGCACCGGCCCAGATTGCCGCCCGCCGCCATCAACCTGCTTGTCGGCACCGAGATCGAG
>JAPUIX010000113.1 GCA_027296625.1 Gammaproteobacteria bacterium
TGCCCCCCGCGTCGGCCGGTAAGTTCGTGGTCTGCAGGGTCACGGTGATGACACCGCTACCGGCAATGCCGACCGAGCGCACCGAATTACCGTAAATGCTGAACTGATCCGGCAAACCGACCGAGGCGTTAGTAGCGGCCAACGAGGAGTTGGTCGCATACCACTCGGACACCCCGGTCTTCGCCGCCGAGGCCAGGCTCAGCGCCTCAGAAACCTTGGCGCGGACCGTATAGTCCTGATAGGCGGGAATAGCAACCGCCGCCAGGATACCGATGATGGCCACTACGATCATCAGCTCGATGAGCGTAAAGCCCTGTTGGAACTTCTTCATGTCATTTCTCCTAAATTTCATGTCTTGCATGTGTGGGTAAAATCCTAAACTCGTCATTCGGTGCTGGCCGCCGGCATCAGCGGCGTGCCAAACACCGTCCCGCGTTGTGCCGTCACACGCAGGCGATGCCACTATTAGAGCAGGATCTGTGCCATATCAGGTAAATCGTGGCTTTGGGCGCTATTTCTGTGGCCTGCGTCACACCCGAATTGTCAGCCTCTGTGAAAGCCATCACAGATTAACCCCGATTCGCGCCAATCCATTCTGCCGCTTGCAAGTCCCTGAGGGGCCCCTGATCTGCTGAGCGTCAGCAAATACTGTTGAATTTCAGCACCTCTCACTCGAGCCCGAGCTTCTGCAGCCGATAGCGCAGCGCCCCAAAACTGATGCCAAGTACCTTGGCCGCGGCGGTCTTGTTCCAACGGGTTTGCTCAAGGGCGGCCATGATCTTGTCTTTTTCGACCTTCTCTAGATAGGGCTCCAGTGCGCCGCCGCTCTCCGATTCGCCGTCCGCCCCCGCTTGGGGCAATTGCAAATCGCTTTGTTTGATGAGCCGGCCCTCGCAGAGCGTCATGGCCCGCTCGAGGATGTTCTCAAGCTCTCTGACATTACCCGGAAAACGGTAGGCTGCGAGTGCCTGCAAAGCCTCCGGGGCGAGCCGGGGTAAATTGACGCTGGCCTCATTGGCAAGCTTCGTAAGGATATAGTCCACTAAGGACGGAATGTCTTCAGGACGCTCTCTAAGCGGTGGGACATGCAGCTCGATGACGTTGATCCGGTAGAAGAGATCCTGGCGGAACTCGCCTTTCGCCACCAGCGCGGCCAAGTCTTTGTGAGTGGCGCTCAAGATGCGCACATCCACCGGCAATTCCTTTTGGGCACCCACCGGGCGGATGGATTTTTCCTGTATGGCCCGCAACAGTTTCACCTGCATATGCAAGGGCAGCTCACCCACCTCATCCAAAAACAGCGTACCTCCCTCGGCAGCCTGAAACAGCCCGTCCTTATTGAACACCGCGCCAGTAAAGCTGCCCTTCTTGTGACCGAAGAACTCACTTTCCATCAGATCAGGCGGTATCGCCCCACAATTCACGGGGGCAAACGGTTTCCCCGCCCGCGGTCCCTGTTCATGGATCATACGGGCAACCAATTCTTTGCCCGTGCCGGACTCGCCACTGACGTAGATCGGCGCCTGGCTCCGGGCAAGCTTGGCGACGGTGGCACGGGTACGCCGCATGGCCTCGCTATCGCCAATCAGATCCGAGGCCGGCACTGCCTCCGAGTCAGACAGCCGCAGTGCGCTATTCACCAGCGCTCGCAGCACAGTGAGATCCACGGGCTTGGTAATAAAATCAAAGGCACCCGACTTTAACGCCTGGATTGCCGATTCCATGTTCCCGTGGGCTGTTATCACGGCTACCGGAATGCGCGGATAGTGCTGCTGAATGTACGAAACAAACTCAATCCCGTTACCATCAGGCAACTTGATATCCGTCAGACACAGGTCGAATCGTTCGCTGCCTAACAACGCGCGGGCCTCGTTGAGGTCGACCGCGCACCGACTGTGAACATTCATACGTTTGAGCGTGATCTCAAGCAGCTCTCGGATATCTGGCTCGTCGTCAATAATTAAGGCAAGTGGCTTACTCATTGGATGCTCAGGTGCTGCCTTCCAGGATGCGCAAAGCTGATCCGGAAACAACAGCCGGTGTCAGTATTCGAATAGAGGCTGAGCGAGGCCTGGTTGGATTCGCATAGCTCGCGGGCGATGTATAACCCTAAACCCGTGCCCTTAGGTTCTGTGGTAACAAAGGGTTCAAAGAGCTGTTCCGCAATTTCCTCGGATATCCCTGTCCCACGGTCGATAACATCCACATAAGGTCGTTCTGTCTCCTTGCGAATTCCGTAGTGCAGTTCCAGGAGCGGCATACCCTTGCTATAGCGTAGACCGTTTTCACACAGGTTCCACAAAACTTGATGTAATTGGCTTGCATCCATGCGCACATCCACATCTTCTGTTTCTGCTGATATGGTGATTGCCTCTCTCGGAATATGCTGGCGGCTCGTGAACTCATCAACAAACGCCTCCAGCCATGATTTGACACGAATGCCCACGGGGGTTGCCGGTGCCCGTGGCTTAATCTGCATAATATTTTCGATGATGTGATTCATGCGCTCGGACTGTTCCTTAATGATTTCAAGCAATCGGCCATCCTCGCTCGTCAAAGAGGACGATTCCGATAAGAGCTGTCCCGCGTGACTTACCGCGCCCAGCGGGTTGCGAATCTCATGGGCAATACTTGCGGTAAGACGGCCAAGGGACGCAAGTTTCAACTGTTGTGCACGCTGCCGCATTCTGTAGGCATCTTCCAGGAAGACCAAGACACCCGCCCGCGCATCCGTTCCCAGGCGCGTAAACGATACCTGTACATCCACTTCTCCACGCACAAGCCTCATAAGCCTTAACGGATTCACGGGCTCATTGAGCCACTTGTCCATCTGCCGCGCCAGATCGGGAGAGGCGCGTTCGATACGCTCACCCTCAAGCGAATCGTTCAATCCTAGGAGCCGCTTTGCTGAATCGTTAATTCGTCGCACCCGACGCCTGTGATCGAGCACCACAATACCCGACTGCATACGCTGCACGATATGCTCATTGAGCTGGGCCAGATTTTCTAAATCAACTCCACGCTGTGCAGCCAAGGCTTCACTCTCACGTACACGCGTCGCCAATACATGACCAAGAAAGGCTGTTGCAAAGAATGTGGCACCAAGAAGTCCCGCATGTGTGTAGTTGGCGGATGGGAAAAAACTAAACGCATAGGCATAGACCTCCTCAAACAAGACTGCCAAGGTTGCGATGGCCGCAAAGAGGATGGCCGTACGGCCCGCGGTCACCAGACTTCCGCCGGCAATTACAACAACGAGCAACATGCCAAGACCACTGCCCACACCTCCGCTTGCGTGTATCATTAACGTAATAGCCACAATGTCCGACAAGACCTGGGCAAACACCTGCACGGTATAACGTGGCATCCGGTAATGGACAGCAAACTGAAGGCCAATAGCACAGAGGAAATAGGCATACCCCACAACGGAAAACAGTTTCTGATCATAGATGCCCAGCGGTACCGGCCAGGTACCCATCCAGATTAGAGTGACGCAGGAACCGGAAAGAATAAGCCTGTAGAGATTGAAATAGTGCAGCGCTTTCCAAGACGTCGCGGTATCCGCTTCCTCACGGAACAATGTTGCAATCACGATGACAGATTTCTCTTCTTTGCCGCTTTATGTTCGTTACTGCAAAATGATTCACCACCGGCCCGTACGGCTTCATCAGACGTGACATACAAGCCGCAATATGCACATCGCACCATGCGCGCGACCTCCGGCGTGGATCCCCGGGTTTTCTCTATCATAACGCGATGGCGCATCCATCTGATCACGCTTAACAGCAACCAAATCACCAAGACAATCAGAAGAAGACGTACCAGCCCCATATCAAAAGTCCCGCGCGTGACATAACTCGTTTCAACCCCAGGCGTAAAATTAACGATAGCGCCATCCCAGTGATTCCAATAGGACGGTGTCTCAGCTATAGTCGCCGCTAAAATTAAAACCGATGAGCCTATCGCGCTTTGTGGCGATCCGCTTCGGCATAGCCATTACAGGGAATCAGAAACAAGAAAGACATCCGCCCTCAATGAACCTTCACGAATATCAGGCAAAACAGCTATTCAGAGAGTACGGTATCCCGGTCCCACTTGGCAAACCCGCCCGGTCGATCCGCGAAGCGTTGCATTACGCGAAGGAGATGGAGGGGCAGAGTTGGGTTGTCAAGGCGCAGGTGCATGCTGGCGGACGCGGAAAGGCCGGCGGAATCAAATTTACTCGCAGCCTTGAAGAACTCGAAGACATCGTACGTAAGATGATTGATACAAAACTCGTCACCAAACAATCTGGCGCTTCCGGGCAACCGGTCTACTGCGTGCTAGTAGAGACCACTACACGATTTGTCTCTGAACTGTACCTTGGACTCGTTCTCGATCGGGCAAGCCGCCGGATTGCCGTCATCGCTTCAGCAGCAGGCGGCATGGATATTGAGCAAATAGCGTCCGTAACCCCTGAAAAAATTTGTACGGTAACCATTGACCCGACTCTTGGACTGAGGGGCTTTCACTGCCGCCGCGCTGGATATGCATTAGGTCTCGAAAACAAGCAACACCGACAGCTAAGTAACATCATGGAAGCGCTGTACCGATTATTCATCGACAAGGATCTCAGCCTGATTGAGATCAACCCACTCGTTATAACCGAGCCTGGCAACCTACTAGCGCTAGACGCCAAGATCAATATCGACGACAACGCCCTATTTCGCCAGCCCGATCTCGCCGAATGGCGGGATCCAACACAGGAAGATGCCAAGGAAAGTGCAGCCAAGCGTTATGACCTCAACTATGTTGCCCTCGATGGTGAGATCGCTTGCATGGTGAACGGCGCGGGGCTCGCCATGGCAACGATGGACATCATCAAACTGCACGGTGGCGAACCGGCCAATTTCCTTGACGTCGGTGGAAACACGACAACCGAGAAGGTAACCGAAGCATTTAAGTTGATTGTCTCCGATAACAAGGTTCAGGCGATACTGGTTAACATCTTCGGGGGTATCGTGCGCTGTGACTTAGTAGCTGATGGCATTATTGAGGCCGTCCGCCAAGTTGGAGTCAGTGTGCCGGTTGTCGTTCGTTTAGAAGGAACAAACGTGCAGCGAGGCCGCGAAATCCTCAGCCAAAGCAGTCTTGCCATCATTCCGGCGAATGATCTGGGCGATGCAGCCCAAAAGGTAGTCGATGCAGCACGTAGCAAGCACTAATGGCCATCCTAGTTAACAAGAGCACCAAGGCGATCTGCCAGGGTTTTACCGGCCAGCAGGGAACGTTTCATTCGCAACAGGCACTGGAATATGGCACACAGCTTCTCGGCGGTGTAACACCAGGTAGGGGAGGCTCTCGCCACTTGGGATTGCCGGTATTCAACACGGTTGATGAGGCCGTACACGAAACCGGAGCCGACTCAAGCATGATCTACGTACCGGCAGCATTTGCCGCGGAAGCCATCGCCGAAGCAGCCGAGGCTGGCATCCGGATCATCGTATGCATCACAGAGGGGATCCCGCTCTTGGATATGATCAAGCTGAGGGCCAGCTTAGTACAATATCAAAATACCTGTCTAATCGGACCAAACTGCCCCGGCATCATCACGCCGGGCGAATGCAAGCTTGGCATCATGCCGGGCGATATTCATTCGCCAGGTTGTGTGGGCATTATCTCCCGATCGGGAACGCTGACATATGAAGCAGTTTATCAGACCACGCACTGTGGGCTTGGTCAGAGTACCTGCGTTGGTATCGGTGGCGATCCCATACATGGCACAAGTTTCATCGACTGCCTCGCATTATTCGAGCAGGATCCTCACACCAGAGGCATCATCCTGGTGGGTGAGATTGGTGGGAGCGCCGAGGAAGAAGCGGCAAAATATATCGAGGTGAATGTCACCAAACCCGTCGTCGCATACATTGCAGGGATCACAGCGCCAGCCGGAAAGCGCATGGGCCATGCCGGCGCCATCATATCCGGTGGCAAAGGCAGTGCGGAGGACAAATATAGCGCCCTTGAGGCAGCTGGCGTCATCACCGTTCGTTCGCCAACCGACATGGGCTCGCGGATGCTTGAAACATTAGGGCAAACTCAGACGTGAAGGTCGCTATTTAGCGGACTTTAAACTCTCACAATGACAACGAATCATCCCCCTCTCAAAATTGCACTTGCGCAGTTAAACCTGCTTGTTGGCGATATTCAGGGAAATACCGAACGTATCATAGCCACAGCAACCGATGCACGCGATGCGCATCAAGCGGACGTCATCACATTCCCAGAACTTGCGATAACAAGTTATCCTCCGGAGGACCTGCTTCTAAGGCCTGGACTGCACCGGGCGGTAGAAAAAGCGTTATTCCGTGTGGTTAACGAAATAAAAGACATCGATCTGATTCTTGGTTACCCCCTTTGTGATGATAATCGGGTTTATAATGCCTGTTCGCTAATTCGCAATGGAAAGATCATCGCGACTTATCGCAAACAACATCTACCGAACTACAGTGTCTTTGATGAGAAACGCTACTTCTACCCAGGAAAAGCTGCCTGTATCGTTGAGCTAAACGGGAGACCCACAGCATTAACTATCTGTGAAGACCTGTGGGAGCCGGGCCCCACACAGCAAGCCTGTAAAGCGGGCGCAGAGCTCATAATCAATATCAACGCATCCCCCTATCATATGGGCAAGCCGGCTGAACGCGAGCAGCTTCTTAAACGTCGCGCCAAGGAAAGCGCTACACCCATTGTCTATCTCAACCTCGTAGGCGGCCAGGATGAACTGGTCTTTGATGGAGGTTCCATGGTCGTCGGCGGTGACGCCGCTATGGCTTTCCATGCCCCCGAGTTTGAAGAAGGCCTTTACCTAGTGGAGTTTACGCACGATAAGGTGATTGCGCCGAAGCGCGATGTCTATCACGCCTCCTTGGAGGAGGAAAACATTTACAAGGCACTTGTGCTCGGTGTCCGTGATTACATAAACAAGAACGGCTTCGTCGGCGCAGTAATTGGTCTTTCCGGCGGGATCGATTCCTCACTGACCTTATGCGTCGCTGTTGATGCCATTGGCAACGACCGCGTCGAAGCGTTGATCATGCCTTCACGGTATACAGCGGAAATGAGTATTGAGGACGCACGCGCGCAAGCAGAAGCAATGGAAGTCGAATATCACATCATCTCCATCGAGCCGCCTTTTACGGCGTTTACCGACAGCCTAGCGCAGGTCTTTTCAGGTATGCCCGTGGACACCACCGAGGAAAATATCCAGGCTCGCTCACGTGGCGTATTGCTCATGGCCGTCTCGAATAAAAAACACAAGATAGTGCTGACCACTGGTAACAAGAGCGAAATGGCCGTGGGTTATGCGACGCTCTACGGTGACATGGCGGGCGGATTTGCACCATTGAAGGATGTTCCTAAAACTCTTGTCTACCGGCTCGCACAACGGCGAAATGGCATTCAACCGGTAATACCGCAACGCGTATTCGATCGACCGCCCACAGCGGAGCTTGCGGCAGATCAAAAGGACGATGACAGCCTCCCTCCCTATTCAGTCTTGGACCCGGTGTTGAAAAGCTACATTGAACAGGACCAGACGCCAGATGAAATTATCCAAGCAGGTTTTGATGCACAGACGGTGAGAACTGTCGCATCAATGGTCGACCGAAATGAATACAAGCGACGACAGGCTGCGCCCGGCGTGCGCATCACCAAGCGTGCCTTCGGCCGTGATCGCCGTTATCCAATCACTTCCGGGTACGATGAGACTTCTGAGGCGCCATCCAAGCTTGAATAACCCACAAGATCACTATACGCACTCCGACGTAGTTATTATTGGATTACGATAGAATCAAGTTCCGCTATTTCTGGGTGCTCGGGATAATTCGTCTTTAGTACCCGCAGCGCATCGTCAGATAACTCATCGAGTCCCATGACCTTATAGGCCTTACACATCACTGCCAAGGCATCGGGAACAGCAGTCGCACGCGGGTAATTCTCGATTACATAACGACTGCGATTTGCCGCCGCTAAATAGGCACTACGTCGCATATAGTAGTGCGCAACATTGACCTCGTAGCGAGCCAGCATGTTACGCAAATAAAGCATGCGCAACTTGGCGTCCTCATCATATATACTGTCCGGATAATTCTTCACAAGCACCTGGAAGTCTCGAAAGGCTTGCAGCGCGGACCCTGGATCACGTTGTGAAAGATCCAAGGGCAGATAGACGTGAATTAGCTTTTTCCCTCTGTTGAAGTTAGAAAGCCCTTTCAGGTAGTAGGCATAATCAACATGCGGGTGCTGGGGATACAATTTGATGAATCGCTCACATGCCGCTATCGCCGAATCTGGCTCCTCGTTTTTGTAATACGCGTACGCAACATCTAATAGCGCCTGCTGACCATAGATACCAAACGGGTATCGCGCTTCCAATTTCTCATAGTACTCAATGGCATCCGTATAATTTCCTTGATCAAGCTTGCCCTTGGCATATTCATATAGGCGCTCAGCAGACCATCCTTCGGTTGGGTCTTTTGTCGCCTTGAACCATCCACAGCTAGCGACTGCTAAGATAATGACAATTGTAATAACTTGACGCATTCCGTCTGCATATCCCATATATATCAAGTTGATAAGATCCAATTATTGACAGCGAACTTCAGATGAATATACATCATCAGTGCAACGCTGTAACCTCGTTACATACACTGCTATAAGCCATGACTTGTTGTGAGCAGCTTTTTGCCGTTATTCCACCCGAACTCGCAGGGCGACGTTTGGACCAAGCGCTTGCCACCCTATTCAAAGGCCATTCGCGCACACAACTCCAACGCTGGATCCGCAATGGCCAAGTGCGTGTGGATGCAACTGAAGCACGTCCAAGAGACCGCGTACGCGGCGGCGAACGGGTCGAGATTTCGGCCCATTATGACGCCCACGATGACTGGACCGCACAGGATTTACCGCTTGAAGTCTGCCATGTAGACGACGCCCTGCTTATCATTAACAAACCCCCGGGGATGGTGGTGCATCCGGGTGCCGGCAATCGTGATGGCACACTGCTCAATGCCCTACTCCACTACGACAGCGCGCTCGCCAAGGTCCCGCGCGCTGGGATCGTACACCGGCTGGACAAAGGCACGTCCGGGCTCATGGTCGTTGCGCGCACAGCCGCTGCCCACACAAACCTGGTGGCGCAGTTAAAATCCCGCACCGTGCAACGGGAATACCAGGCTATTGTCACGGGCGTTATGACCGCAGGACGGCGTGTGGAGGCGCCCATCGGCAGGCACCCCAGTCGCCGGACGCAAATGGCTGTGGTGAGACGTGGCCGGTCTGCGGTGACCCATTGCCGAGTTATTCGGCGATTTCGTGCGCACACCCACATCAAGCTCAATCTAGAGACGGGGCGCACCCACCAGATTCGCGTGCATATGGCGCATCTCGGCTATCCGATCGTGAGCGATCCCGTTTATGGCGGGCGGGCGCCGATACCCAAACACGCCGGCGAAGGTGTAATCCGGGCCATCAAAGGGCTTGGACGCCAGGCCTTGCATGCTTCAGGGCTTGGCATGGCCCATCCAATTTCGGGGGAGCCCATGCGCTTCGAGGTCGCCTTACCATCTGACATCCTGTCGCTTATTGGCGAGTTATCAAATGATGCAGCAGAGCCCCGCTCACGTTAGCTGCATTGAAGCGGAGTGGCCGGCTCCTTCGTGGGTTCGGGCTGTCACAACGACTCGCCGTGGGGGCACTGGTGCCCCACCATTTGCGGGTCTGAATCTAGCCGACCATGTCGGTGATCGCCCCGAAGTCGTGGCCAGTAATCGATCCTTGCTAAAGGAATGCCTTCGGTTACCCAACGAGCCACACTGGCTCGACCAACGACACGGTACCACGATAGTCCGATCGCCGTTCACGCCCACAAACTCCAAGGCGGATGGCGCCTGTACCGAGCAGGCAGGGATAGTCTGCGCAGTGCTCACAGCGGATTGCGTTCCGGTGTTGCTCTGTGATCATGAAGGCGCCTGCGTTGCGGCAGTGCATGCGGGATGGCGAGGCCTGCTTTCTGGCGTCGTTCAATCAGCACTGTTAACGTTGCAACGACCCGGTGATCAGATCCTCGCCTGGCTAGGGCCAGCCATTGGACCACAGAGTTACGAGGTAGGCGCCGACGTACGCAAGGCGTTCTTGACAACCATCAATACGGCCAGTGAGGTCTTTGTGCCACACCGCCCAGGTTACTGGCTCACGGACCTTTACGGGCTTGTACGCCATCATCTTTGGCAACACGGCATCAGCAAGATTTACGGTGGAAGCTACTGCACGTTTAGTGACCCTGAAAATTTCTTCTCTCACCGGCGTGATGGCACCACCGGACGCATGGCTAGCTTAATCTGGTTAGACGGAAGGCCGTAATTGTCAAAAGCGGAGCAACATTCAGCCCGGCCCAGACCAAACCGCTGAATCGATATGCCACATAAACAGAACAAAAACCGCCCATTGTCGTTCCGTCAAAGCGTCGATCAGATGGTCGCACGTGCCTTTCAAGTGCTTGACCTAGACCCTGGTGTTGCAAGCGCTATTCAAGCGTGTAACGAAACCCTCCAAGTGAAGTTCCCGGTGGATATCCGCGGGAAGATCGAAGTGTTCACTGGCTGGCGCGCCGTGCATAGCACGCACCGGTTACCCGCGAAGGGTGGGATCCGGTATGCGACCATCGTCGACCAAGACCAAGTGGAGGCGATGGCCGCGCTGATGACCTACAAATGTGCCATCGTTGATGTCCCTTTCGGTGGTTCCAAGGGCGGGTTACTGATCGATCCCCAGAAATATGATCGCGAGGAGATGGAACGAATCACGCGCCGGTTTGCCCGTGAACTGACGCGCAAGGGCTTTCTCAGCCCAGCGACCAATGTGCCCGCTCCGGATATGGGCACGGGCGAGCGTGAGATGGCGTGGATCGCCGACACCTACAAACATCTGTATCCCGAAGACATCAATTACTCTGGCTGCGTCACCGGCAAGCCCGTTAGTCACGGGGGCATCCATGGTCGCAAGGAAGCAACAGGACGCGGTGTCGCATTGGGCTTGAGGGAATTCTTCCGACACCCGGAAGATGTCAAAGCGGCAGGCTTGAGTGGAGGCTTGGGAGACAAGCGGGTGGTGATCCAGGGCCTCGGCAATGTGGGATACCACGCTGCCAAGATCCTTCAGGACGAGGACAACGCCAAAATCATCGCCATCATTGAGCACGATGGCGCACTGATTAATGACGCGGGCCTCGCCGTGGACCCCGTCCGGCACTACATGTACGAACATGGCGGGGTGCGGGGCTATCCAGATGCAACCTACACTGAAAACGGTCAAGCGGCACTCGAGTTGCCCTGTGACATTCTGATCCCAGCGGCAGTGGAGGCCCAGATCACGTCGCAGAACGCAGAACGCATACAAGCAAATCTCATCGCTGAGGCAGCCAACGGACCTGTCACGTTTGAAGCGGACGCGATGCTTCGCGAGCGCGGCGTGATCCTGCTGCCAGACGCCTACCTCAACGCGGGAGGGGTGACGGTCTCCTATTTCGAGTGGATCCGCAACCTCACCCACATACGCTTTGGCCGTATGGAACGTCGATGGGATGAGATGCGCGGCCGACACATTATTTCAGCTATCGAAATGCTCACCAAGCAGACCGTACCGGATCGGATGAGAGCGGAGATCGTTCAAGGGGCTGACGAGTTGGATCTGGTTCGCTCCGGGCTTGACGACACCATGCGGCTTGCCTTCCAGGAGATTCGCGAAACCCTTCGATCCTACGAAACCATCGCTGATTATCGCACAGCCGCTTACGTCATTGCCGTCAAGAAGATTGCCCGCTCCTATGTCGACCTCGGCGTGTATTAGCCAGCCACCCCCTTGTGTAACACATGCAACTTTGTGGTAGGCCCGCACTGGGCTAATTACCGTTCCTGCGTCATTCACGCGGCGGCTTTGAGTCGGGAAAGCAAGCGTGTAGGGATCCTTGATTACCCGGCTCGTGCCCTCATGTTATGTTAAGTTGTGGTTTTAGGGAGTTCTCGGAATGCGACCCGACAAGCTGACAACCAAGTTTCAGATGGCGCTGGCCGATGCACAAAGTCTGGCCGTCGGGCGTGATCATCAGTACATCGAGCCCGTCCATCTGCTGACCGCCTTTTTGGACCAGGAAGGTGGGACAGTACGCCACTTGCTGAGTACCGCAGGGGTTCACGTCAATGCGCTTCGATCTCAGCTTGGGGATGCGCTGGATCGCCTGCCCCGCGTCGAAGGGGCCGGCGGTGATGTGCATATCTCCAATAACCTTAGTCGCCTGCTTAACGTCACCGATAAACTGGCGCAACAGCGCAAAGACCAGTACATCTCCAGTGAGCTTTTCGTGTTGGCGGCGCTTGACGACAAGGGCGAGTTGGGGGAAATACTGCGTAAAGCCGGTGTACACGAGGCCCATGTTAGTGATGCCATTGACACCTTACGCGGTGGAGAAAAAGTGGACGATCCCGAGGCGGAGGAACACCGTCAGGCTCTCGAGAAATTTACCATCGACATTACTGAACGGGCCGAACAAGGCAAGCTCGATCCCGTGATTGGCCGCGATGATGAAATCCGCCGCCTTATTCAGGTGCTGCAGCGTCGCACCAAGAACAACCCAGTGCTTATCGGCGAACCCGGCGTGGGCAAGACCGCCATCGTCGAGGGATTGGCTCAGCGTATCGTTAACGGAGAGGTGCCCGAAGGCTTAAAAGATAAACGGTTGCTCTCGCTGGATATGGGGACTCTCGTTGCCGGCGCAAAATACCGGGGCGAGTTCGAGGAGCGGGTAAAGGCAGTACTCAACGACTTAGCAAAGCAAGAAGGCCAGATCATCCTGTTCATCGACGAACTGCATACCCTAGTTGGTGCGGGCAAGGCCGAAGGCGCGATCGATGCCGGTAACATGTTTAAGCCTGCATTAGCGCGTGGTGAGTTGCACTGTGTTGGGGCAACCACCCTTGATGAATACCGGCAATACCTTGAGAAAGACGCCGCGCTGGAACGGCGCTTCCAGAAAGTCTTGGTGGATGAACCGTCAGTGGATGACACAATCGCCATTTTGCGTGGCCTCAAGGAACGTTATGAAGTGCATCATGGCGTAGAGATTACTGACCCAGCGATTGTGGCGGCGGCGACCCTTTCGCATCGTTATATCACGGACCGACAGCTGCCTGATAAGGCCATTGATCTCATCGATGAAGCTGCAAGCCGGATCCGGATGGAAATCGACTCCAAACCGGAAACCATGGATCGCCTAGACCGGCGACTCATCCAACTCAAGATCGAGCGTGAGGCATTGAAGAAGGAGAGCGATGACGCCTCGAAGAAGCGTTTGGAAAAACTAGACAAAGAGATCACTGATCTTGAGCGAGAATATTCGGACTTGGAGGAGATCTGGAAATCTGAAAAGGCCGCACTGAAAGGTACCCATCACATCAAAGAGGCGCTCGAAACGGCTCGGCTCGAACTGGAAACCGCTGGGCGCGCCGGCGACCTTACCCGCATGTCCGAGTTGCAGTATGGCCGCATCCCGGAACTCAACAAGCAGCTGGAAATAGCAGCTCAGGCTGAGACACAGACAATGAAACTCTTGAGAAACAAAGTCACGGACGAGGAGGTCGCAGAAGTCGTCTCCAAGTGGACCGGGATCCCCGTCTCCAGGATGCTTGAGGGTGAACGCGAAAAACTGATGCGCATGCAAGAGGCGCTCCATCAACGCGTTATTGGACAAGAGGAAGCAGTCAAGGCCGTTTCCGATGCTATCCGACGCTCGCGTGCTGGACTTTCCGATCCAAACCGACCGAACGGTTCGTTTTTGTTCCTTGGACCTACCGGTGTCGGTAAGACGGAG
>JAPUIX010000114.1 GCA_027296625.1 Gammaproteobacteria bacterium
GCCAAGCGTAGGAAGGTCCCGATATTCCACATGGAAGCGGGTAATCGCTGCTTTGATCAGCGCGTCCCGGAAGAGATTAATCGGAAGCTCGTTGACCACCTGAGCGACATCAACATGCCCTACACGGAGCATGCGCGCCGCTACTTGCTTGCGGAGGGGATAAGGGCGGATACGATCATAAAGACCGGCTCGCCGATGAAGGAAATACTGACCCATTACATGCCGACGATCGAGAAATCCGACGTGCTCGATCGTATCGGCTTGAAGCCTGAGGAGTTTTTCCTCGTTAGCATGCATCGCGAGGAAAACGTAGACAGTGATAACAACTTCTCAGATCTCCTGGCGTCGCTGAATGCGATCGCAGAGAAATATGACAAACCGATTATTGTCTCGACCCATCCACGCACACGGAACAGGCTGGAGGAGCTCAGCCCAGGTAATCTTTCGAAGGAATTGCAATTTTTAAAGCCGCTTGGATTTCTTGACTATATAAAGTTACAGATGCAGGCGTTCTGCGTGCTATCGGATAGTGGAACTATTACGGAGGAGTCCTCGATTCTGAACTTCCCGGCCATCACGATTCGGGAGGCACACGAGCGTCCGGAAGGGATGGATGAGGGAACGCTAATTATGTCCGGCCTAAGGGCAGAACGAGTCTTGCAGTCGATCGAGATCGTGACCTCGCAGCACTCGAATTCAAAGCGTCAATTCAAGCTGGTTGGCGACTACGACACCGAAAGTGTGTCGAAGAAGGTGGTGCGAATTATTATGAGCTACACGGATTACGTGAACCGCGTAGTCTGGAATAAGTGAGATGCAAACACGTGTGCTACCCAGTGGCGACTGGCTCCTGGCTAGGCGGCGTTTCCTCGATTGATCTGGGCATTACGAGGATTTCGTTGGGTTGGATCGGCGCAGTTCTTGGCGCGGTCGGGCTTATCTGGCTGACTAATCTTTACAATTTCATGGATGGCACCGACGGTCTGGCGGCTGTCCAGTGTATCTGTACTGGAATTATGGGCGGTCTTTTGTTTCGCCTGCAGGGTGAGGCGGGATTAGCCATGGTATGTTTTGTGTTGGCTGCTGCGAGTGCCGGATTTCTCATCTGGAATTGGCCGCCTGCCAAGATTTTCATGGGTGACGTCGGCAGTTATTTTATTGGATTTACTTTTGGCGTGCTTGTGCTCGTTGGTGAGCAAACAGAGTCAGTCTCAATGCTGGTGTGGACAGTCCTGCTTGCAATCTTTGTTTGGGACACCACACTGACGCTGGCGAGGCGAGCCGCAACTGGTGAGAAGTGGTATGCTGCACACCGTTCGCATGCTTATCAGCGCCTGGTTCAGCTTGGGATGAGCCATCGTCAAGTTGCAATAGGATTTTTGTTGATTAATGTATGTCTGTTATGGCCGCTGGCCTATCTGGCCCTTCAGTCGGGGAAACTGTTGTTCATTATCGCTGGGTTAGTGTTACTAGCCACGGGGATCCTATGGTTCGTGATCCAGCGGCGTTATCAGATTAGTGCTGCCGTAGACGGGCAAAGCTCGTGATTCATATTACGCGTCGAACTGCGGTCATTCTGCATGATCTGCTGATGGCAGCTTGTGCTTGGGAGCTCGGCTGGATTGCCCGGTATAACTTTGCCTTTCCTGTCCCTGACTGGGAGATCAATTTGCGGACGTTGCTGTTGGTTATCCTGACGCAAGGTTTGATCTTTTGGCAGTTCGGTTTGTATCGTGGTGTATGGCGGTTTGCGAGTCTTCCTGATCTCTGGAATATCTTCCGTGCAGTTGCCCTTGGTACGCTTTCGATAGCCCTAGTTCTGTTTATATTCACTCGCCTCGAGGGTGTTCCACGATCGCTCTTTATATTGTATCCCGTATTTCTTGTGATTCTTCTTGGCGCACCACGACTAGGTTATCGCTTATGGAAGGATCAGACGTTTAATCTACGGACTATTTCTGATGGTTCCCGTGTATTGGTGATTGGTGCGGGACGTGCCGCCGAATTGTTAGTCAGAGAAATGTTTCGTGATGGGAGATATCTGCCCGTAGGGTTGCTGGATGATGAGCCTCGCTTACTCGATGCCAAGATACACGGCGTTCCCGTGCTCGGCACGATCGAGAATCTTCCGCAGATCATTCGGCAGTACGACATTGATACGATTGTGATCGCACTTCCCTCGGCGACAAATGAGCAGATGCAGCGGATTGTTGAGCACTGTCAACAGACATCAGTTCCGATTCGTACAGTGCCGAGGCTTCAGGACATGCTGACGGGAGTGTCAGGGCTTACGGAATTGCGCGAGGTCTCTATCGACGATCTCCTTGGAAGGGAAACGATTGAGCTCGACTGGACTGTCATCCAGGAAGGCTTATCGGCAAAAAACGTCATGGTCAGTGGAGGAGGTGGGTCGATCGGTTCAGAACTTTGCCATCAGATTGCGGGGCTAGGGCCCGCAGCGCTGGTTATCTTTGAAAAAAGCGAACATAACCTCTATCGAATTCAGATGGCCCTTTCACGGCGTCACCCGGAGTTAAGTCTACACGCCATCTTGGGCGATATTTGCGATAAGGCGGCCGTCGAGCATGTTCTAGGAAAATTTAAACCGGAAGTGATATTTCATGCTGCGGCCTATAAGCACGTTCCGCTACTTCAATTTCAAGTTCGTGAGGCAGTTCGAAACAATGTGTTCGGTACGAGAGTCCTCGCCGAAGCAGCGAGTAAACAAGGGTGTAACAAATTTGTCCTCATTTCTACAGATAAGGCAGTTAACCCGATAAACGTGCTCGGCGTGAGTAAACGAGTCGCTGAAATCTACTGTGAAAGTATGAATCGGCATTCAACAACTCAGTTTATTACGGTGCGTTTCGGCAACGTACTGGGTTCTGACGGAAGTGTCGTGCCGTTGTTTAAGGAGCAGATTAAGGCAGGAGGGCCTGTCACTGTCACGCATCCCGAGGTCAGTCGTTACTTTATGACCATACGGGAGGCTTGCCAGCTTATCCTACAGGCCAGCGCAATGGGGCGGGGCGGGGAGATCTTTGTGCTTGATATGGGAAAGCCAGTCAATATCGCTTATCTAGCGGAGCAGATGATCAAGCTATCAGGTAAGGTCCCGGGTGGGGATATCCCGATTGAGTTTACGGGCTTGCGAGCTGGCGAAAAACTCCACGAAGAACTCTTCCACGCTGATGAGAAAATGGAGAAAACGAACCACGAAAAGATTCTGCTTGCAAGACATAGGCTTGTTGAATGGGCTCATCTTGTTGACATGCTCGATCAAATGGAAGCCGCATGTGAAGCGTATGATGATGAGCAACTCAAATCACAGATGGCACAATTTGTTCCGGATTCGATAGATTCGGGAGGCGCTACTGACAAAGTGGTGACCCTGAAGCAGGGAAGCGAGTGAGTTCCAAGATTAAAAAGGCCGTGTTTCCCGTTGCAGGACTTGGTGTTCGGTTTCTGCCGGCGACTAAGGCGAATCCCAAAGAAATGATGCCGATCGTAGATAAGCCGCTAGTCCAGTACGCTGCGGAAGAAGCGGCCGCAGCAGGCATCGCAGATCTTATCTTTATCACGGGGCGAATGAAGCACTCAATTTCTGACCATTTTGATAAGGCCTATGAATTGGAAGCCGAACTTGAGAGAGGCAATAAACACGAGATGCTGCAGATCGTCCGCAATATCTTACCGCCTGAAGTGACCTGTATATATATAAGGCAGGCAGAACCGTTAGGGCTTGGGCATGCCGTTCTGCAAGCACGGTCTGTTGTGGGCCAAGAGCCCTTTGCTGTGTTATTGGCCGATGATCTCATCGCGAACGGAAGCGAGGGATGCCTCAAACGGATGATTGATATCTTTGAGGCAAATCAAAGCAGTGTTCTCGCTGTTGAACAGGTGCAGCCACAAGACACGAACAAATACGGTATTGTGGCCGCTGAACCTATTGAGAATCGCTTGAGCCGGGTGGTGCAGATAGTGGAAAAACCAAAGCCCCAAGAGGCCCCGTCCACGCTTGCGGTTGTGGGGCGATATATTTTTACGCCGGCGATATTTGATTGCTTGAAGAGGACAGGACAGGGGGCAGGCGGAGAAATCCAGTTAACCGATGCGATTGCCAAGTTACTGGAGCTTGAACCGGTTTTGGCCTATGAATTCGAGGGGAAACGCTACGACTGTGGCTCAAAGCTCGGTTACCTGCAGGCCACTGTTGAGTACGCCCTTAGACATCCGGAATTGAAGGATGCCTTTGCGAGCTATCTGAGGTCAATGACATTTGCCTGATGGCCCGTTAGCACATGTGGATCACACTAGCGCTGAACACGTTCGCGAGCATGCGGAATCCACTGTGCGCTAATCTCGACGACCTTGGTCGATCGGGCTCTTTCTCGGCCTACCTGGGACGTCTCAAAGGGCAACGGTCTGCCCGGATGGGGAGAGATACACAAGGATGCGAGGAGATTGCTTGTCAAGCCGGTCGTTAGCAGATAGCGTTATCCCATTAAACAATGACAACATGGGAAAAGTGTAATGATGGTCACCCCGCTGGAACCTAAAACCGATACTGATTATTCCGGCCCCGATCTGCGCAAGATCGGCGCGCACCCTGATTATTGGTATCCATTGGCCAGAAGCCATGATGTCAAACCGGGCAAGGCCATCCCCCGAAGCTTTGCCGGTCAACCGATTGTGTTGGTCAGGACCCAGGCAGGCAAGTTGTTTGCACTGGAAGACCGCTGCGCCCATCGTCAGGTTCCCTTGCATATTGGTGTCGTCAATGGCGAACAAATTCAGTGTGCTTATCATGGCTGGCAATATGATTGTTCCGGTGCCTGTATCAATATTCCTTATGTGGGGAAGGCGAAAAATATTCCCCGAGGGGTTAAGGCCTATCCCTGCAGGGAAGCTTATGGATTGATATTTGTATTCCCCGGTGACGCCAGCAAGGCCGGACAGGTAGACTTCCCGGAGATTGCGGCTTGGCGTGACACCAATTACAAGACCCGTTTTCTTGATGATCAGGTCAAGTGCCATTATTCATTCCTGCATGAAAACCTGATGGACATGAATCATCAATTTTTACATCGACGCATCATGTCCAGGATCAAAACAACCTACCTGGGCTTACGTGAAGGCGATGATTTTGTAGAGGTGGATTACACCTTCAGTCGGGAAGGCCGGCAGCCGGTGGGTGAAAAATTTATCCTCGGTAAACGTGAGGCCGAGGCGTCAAAAGACTCTCATGACCTGATGACTATACGGACACAATACCCGTACCAGATACTGAAATTTTGGACCGGCGGCAGTGAACACACGGCACTGGATCTTTGGATCACCTATGTTCCGGTCGATAGCCATCAACGTATCAATCATACCTTTGGCCTGATTAATGTTCGCAAGCCTTCAGTGCCGGGACTGATATATGTGCTATGGCCGTTTATTGTTTATTTTACTAATGACATCTTTGCAGAAGATCGCTGGATAGTGGAACTGGAACAGCTTGCGTTTGATAAGCAGGGCCAGGACGAAAATCAGGAAATCTACCACGTCATTAAAAAAGTACGTGATTTGCTGATTCGTAAAGGACTGCCGAATCCGGCATTTGAAAACAGCTAGTGCCGGTGCATGTTGCTGAGCCTAAAGTTATCCATTCGCCGGAGCAGTGTGTCGGCGGTGTATCAGTGAAACCTATGATCCGCCCCGCTTGCTTGAACGCTTCGCGTATCAGACTGAGGTGACATTCCCCAACCGTTGGTCCCCGCTACGGGACGTCCGCGTCCCCGATGTGATGCTCGGATTGAATATCCTTACGCGTGTCCTATGGACTGTTGGCTATCTTTCCGATTACCGCCAGGCGTTCTGGCAGCTCGCTGGACCCCTGATGCGTGCCGGCCGCATCGAGGAAGTTATTCACATTGGTTTGGTAAGCCATCATTTGATTCAGTTTACACGCGAGGCTTTGCAGGGGTCCGAGGAGGCGTGTTTTTATTCAGACCCAAATCGTGCGTCTCCTGCTGGCGTCTAGCCCACATAGGAACACACCCTTAGACATCCGGAATTGAAGGATGCCTTTGCAAACTATCTGAGGTCAATGAATCTCGCCTGACAGGAAGGGAAGCCGTCCAGATCATGCGGCATCCAAGAGGGAGCCTAATCTTTTATTTGTTGGGTCCCATGCAGATCATGTGGCAACGTGTAAAAAACCTTGCATGATGCCTTGAGGTTGGCTCCCCGGGACGGGCTCGAACCGCCGACCTAGTGGTTAACAGCCACCCGCTCTACCAACTGAGCTACCGGGGATTAAATAAGGTTGCTTATGCTACTGTTGGGGTCTAATTGGGTCAACACGTCTCTTGGGTGGCTCTGATTGGTGCGCAGCAGCTTAAGCGGACAGTGACGTGGCAAGCCGGTCCATCGCCCGCTCCAGTGCGTCCATACTTGTCGCGAACGATATACGCATATGACCGGGCGCGCCAAACGCCGATCCCGGGACCATCGCAATCCCGGCTTTATCTAATGCGAACTCAGCGAGCTCGATGTCGTTATGAACCTCATCCAGCCGTTCGATCACGCCCTGCATACTCGGGAAAATGTAAAACGTTCCCTGAGACGGTAGACAAGTTATCCCGTTAATTTCGTTCAGTTTTTTGTAGACAAAGTCGTGACGTTCCTTGAAGATGTTACACCGCTCCGAGATGAAAGACTGGTCGCCTTCTAGCGCTGTCTGTGCCGCAGCTTGTGCGATGGAAGTTGGATTGGACGTGCTTTGAGACTGGATCCTTTTCATTGCCCGGATGAGTTCTTCAGGGCCAGCGGCATAACCGATCCGCCAGCCCGTCATGGCGTAGGCTTTGGAGACGCCATTCAATACGATCGTCCGCTCATGCAGATCGGGACATACATTGACGATGTTGCAGAAGGACTGGTCACCCCACAGAATATGCTCATACATATCGTCTGAGGCAATAAGAACATGAGGGTTTGCATGTAAAATCTCTCCGAGGCTGGCAAGTTCCTTGGCTGAACAATAGGCACCAGTCGGGTTCGCTGGACTGTTGAGCACCAGGAGCTTGGTTTTTTCTGTGATGGCGGCCTGCAATCGTTGCGGGTCGATCTTAAAATCATGCTCAAGGGAGGCCTTGATAATAATTGGCTCCCCTCCTGCAAGCCGGATCATATCGGGGTAAGAGGCCCAATAAGGTGCGGGGATGATGACCTCATCCCCAGGATTCAAAAGGGCCTGCGCCATGTTATAGAAGCTGTGTTTACAGCCGCAGGAGACAAGTACTTGGCTCAGCGCGTAGCTTAGACCGTTTTCGCGATTGAACTTCTCGACAATGGCCTCTTTTAGCGAGGGAGTCCCGTCGACAGCAGTGTACTTGGTCATTCCGTCATTGATGGCCTGAATGGCTGCGCTTTTGATGTGGTCGGGCGTGTCGAAATCGGGTTCGCCTGCCCCGAGCCCGATGATGTCACGCCCAGCAGCCCTGAGCTTTGCTGCCCTTGCCGCGACAGCCAGGGTGGGGGACGATTT
>JAPUIX010000115.1 GCA_027296625.1 Gammaproteobacteria bacterium
TAAGCTGTGGATAAACATCGGCCGTAAACAAAGGGCTTGCGACAACAGACGCTTCCCTATATCCGACGCAGCCGCCTCGTAACCGCAACGGCGAGTAGCGGAAACGGCTCTGCGTATAAATCGATATTTTCTGCAAACGCGCCCCCGCTACCACAAAAACTGAGAACCCGGCCACGTGCCGGGTTTTTCTTGCCCCTCAACCTCTCAATCGACGTCTGCTATACACCCGAAGGCAGACATTCGCGGAGTAGGGCGCCTAGACATACGCAGCTATCAGCGGGACCTCCAGTACCGCGAGGGGCTGAGGGGACATTGCTAACGTACGAAGCGAGCCGGGGCTATCCACCTCTCGTGGAGTAGGGCTCGGCGAACGTCCGCTATGCCTCCGGAAGCGGACATTGGTCTATGATTGGTGAAAAGGTCCGCTAGTGACCCAAAGCGGACATTAAGAAATTGGGCTGCCCAGTAGTCATCTCGCTTGCTGGGCTACCGCCAATGCTCGGCTCGAGCCGATGACAAAGTTCCATTGGACGATGTCCAATATGATGAGTAGCAAAGAAGCTGGCAGGACGATAGCGTGAAGAATCGGGCGTTTTGATGTTGCCAAGGCGATGAACCCAAAGAAAAACAAGAGCGAAGTGGCGTTATCGGGTGAAAGCAGATCTGAATCGAAGATCAGCGGCCGAAACAACGTTGCCAGGACCACGGTCACGGCGCCCAACCAACGCCGGAAAATGCGCTGGAAAGCCGGTACAATCGGCAATCTTGGCCAGGGAATCGGGCCCACCGATTCAAGAATCACAGTGTCGCTAGTAGCCAAACTACGACGTCGAAACGGATTCAAGGTAGCCGATGCCTATGCGGCTGTCGCCTGGCTGGCAATCCGGACCTTTGATGAATTCCTGCAGTTCGTGAGCAGATCAGTATTAACCGGTTGCGCGCAAATTCTACTGTTTGTATACGGCATCGCTCTCACTGCCCGGTTTGCTCAATCGTCATTACGCTTTCTTGCAGCTGTGCCCAGCCCAAAACTTTATCGAGGGAGCGTCTGATGAACTGTAAACCCGCATTGCTCCTGATTTTTTCGTCTTTCGCAGCATACGCTGGTGGCGGCGAGACGATTCTCGGCCATATTGGTACCCAATCCGTACAAATATCCCCTAACGGCGAACATATCGCCGTGCTGACACGCCGGTCCACCGAAGACCAGTTGTATGTCGTCGGCATTACGAGTCTCGAACTCGTATTACAACGCGGTTCGGTCGCGCCTCGTCGCTTCTATTCCGCAGACTGGTTGGACAAGGGTCAACTCGTGTTGCAGATTGGCGAAGATATTCGAAACGAGATCGCTCCTCAGCAAATCGGCGTGATGGAATTGCTGGCGCTTGGTGGCGATGTAAGCCAGTTTCCCGGATCCGCATCAACAACTTTCGAAATTCCATCGGAGCTGATTGATCAACGTTTGTTGCTCGTTGACAGCCTGCCGCAACTGGCCGGACAAATGCTTATTGAAAGTCGACCGAATAAGGCCTTGTGGCTGGCCGATGTTAGTTCGGGCGTTGCTGAATTGATCGAATATCCCCCGCTGCGTTCCGCGACGATCATTGCATCGCCGAAACTTGCCTACCTGATCGCATCCGCAGTTGACGATACCGGTATTAGGCAAATGGCCGCGCTGGACAGATCGTCGGATGGGGCGTGGAGAATGCTGGAAACAGGCTTTGAACCCGTCGCGATTAATGATGTGGGCATTGTCTACGCCTACTTCCGCGATGGAGTGCAACCCAAAGCGTTGGCAACTGTCGACGTAAAATCCGGGTCATCAGAGGTCGTGTATCAAGACAATGTCGATGACGTGACAGAGGTAATGTTGGACTCATCTCATGATCCGATCGCGATCAGGGTCATGCCCGACTATCCAAGCTGGCGCTACGTAGGTACCAAGGAAAGCCTCACTAGCTTACACAAGGATCTGCGCGCTGCGGTCCCTGGCGGTGACGTGCTCATTGTCAGTATGAGCAGCGGGGAATCGAAAATGGTCATTGAGTTGATTTACGACAGCAAGCCGAGCGACTACGTTTTTGTTGATGCTACGACAAAAAACACGAAACGCATTCTGCAGTCGGAGACCGGTATCTTTAGCGTTGGCGGAAATTCCGAAACGGTGTATTCCATTCAACCATTCAGCGTGCAAGCGGACGACGGAAGCGAGGCGAGCGGTTTGGTCAGCGCCCCAAAGGACGGCGGGAAACCTCAATCCACGATTGTTCTGCTTGGAGCATCAGCAGGACAGACTCGGTGGAAATGGGGATACCGGGACGAGGTAAGCCTTTTAAACCGGCATGGCTTGAATGTTCTGATGATTGATCTTGATTCTTCAGTGGGTGCCGGTGTCGGCTCATCAAAGTCTGACATTAATGCCGCAATAGCGAACATAAATACTGCTATTGCCTGGGGGGTCGAAAATGACTTGGTCAATAGTCGGCGCATCTGCATCCTGGGCCGGGGGTACGGCGCCGAACTCGCACTGCGGACCGCGGTTAGCAATCGGTCGATCGACTGTGCCATTGCTGTCGATGGTAGATTCGAAATGGCAATCCCACTGGTTGATTCGGTACCAGCTGACGGCAAGACTAACCGACGTTTCGATGCGCTTTTCGTATACGACGCGGGCCAAGACGATCGGCATTTGATTAATGAGGAAGCCATCCATAGGGAACTGCGTTCATTCGGTATCGAAATCGAAACGATGGTTATTGAAGGCGAAAAAAATCTGATCAGCAATCAATTGCATCAAGTCCGGGCATTAGCTCAAATATCAACGTTCCTGAAAAACAATATTCTCGGCCGCCACGCATCCACTGCACTGCCATTGACCTATGAACAGGGTGTGGTCTGGTCCGACATAGTGACAGGGTTCCAAGAGAGGCTGGATTATTCCGATGCCAAGGGAATGCGTAATTTGCTGGCATGGATTGAGCAGCAGGATGCAGTGATGCGAGCCTCGCTTTCTGACGAACAGTGGCCGCTTTACATGTCGGTTAAAGAGAATCTGATTGATTCAGTAACCCTTGATAGTGACGATTTTTTCCGCTCTAACGAAAGTATTCGTCAAACGGAACCAGATGTTCGCGAACGTCAAAGAAACTGACTCCTTAGCGTAGCAAACCGAGTCGAGATCTCTGATCCCCAATAACAAAGGCCCGACACACCATTGTGCCGGGGCCGGGCCCCAACAGAGGAAACTCTGTGTCTTGTCGAATGCTGCGCACAATTGCTGAATCGCCGCTTGTGGCCGTTAGCGGCCCTTCAATTCAGTGGTCTTCAAGGATTCTGAACGACCGCTTCTGGCCGAAAGCGGACTGTCATATTGGTGAAAATAGCTGAGATTGAATGACCGCTCTCGGTGAAAGCGGACGTTCAAACTTACTTTTGATCGAGACTCATTCTGAATGTCCGGTAAGCGCTCGAAACCGGCCGTTCGCCTGATATCATTGTGACAGGCTGCTAATGATCCAAAGCAGACATCCATAAAAGGCACTGCGCTCGACTATAGATCCTTCATAGCCCATCATCGCTCCAGGCACCGGGGACATAACAGCCATAATGTCGTTGTTCACCGAACTCAAGCGCCGCAATGTCTTTCGTGTAGGGGCAGCCTACATCGTCGTGGCGTGGCTGGTCATTCAGGTGGTCGAGACAATTTTCCCTGCATTCGGTTTCGGTGATTCAGCCGTACGTGTCGTCGCCATTCTCTTTGCCATCGGTCTGGTCCCCGCACTGATTCTCTCCTGGATATTTGAATTTACGCCGGAAGGCCTCCTGCGCGAAGATGAAGTGGATCGCAGCCAAGCGATCAGCTCGTATGCCGGTAAGAAGCTCGATCGCGCGATAATCGTGATTCTAACGCTGGCAGTCGGCTACTTCGCGGTGGACAAATTCGTGCTGGACCCGGCGCGAGATACCGAGATAGAAAAGATGGCCGCCCAGCGGGGCCGCAGTGAGACACTGACGTCATCCTTTGGTCAGAACTCCATTGCCGTACTCCCCTTCGTCAATATGAGTGACGACGCGAGCAACGAGTACTTCGCTGACGGGCTGTCGGAAGAACTGATCAACCTGCTCGTAAAGCTCCCGACCCTCAAAGTGGCTGCTAGAACATCCTCGTTTTCCTACAAAGAAAAGGACACAAAAATCGCGCAGATCGGCGAGGAACTCAACGTTGCCCATGTCTTGGAGGGCAGTGTCCGCAAAGCTGGAAGTAGGGTCCGCATCACCGTCCAGTTGATCAAGGCAGACGACGGCTTCCGACTGTGGTCGGCGACCTACGACCGAACGCTGGACGATATCTTCGTGATCCAGGATGAAATCGCATCGACGGTGTTAAGGGAACTCAAGTTGACACTGCTGGGTGCGCCGCCAACAAGCAGGCCAACCGACCCGGAAGTTTATGCGCTTTATCTCCAGGGAAAGCATTTTCTCAACCTCAAGACTAAGCAGCACAGGGAAAAAGCGGTTTCGGCATTTCAGCAGGCCCTTGACCGTGATCCTGAATATGCGCCTGCCTGGTCGGCCTTGGCGTTTGCCTATCACTACCAGACCACCACCGGAGTCAGGCCCCGCGCGGAGGGCGTATCGATGGCAATGGAGGCGATCGATCTGGCCCTGGCCCATGATCCGGAACTGGGCCACGCGTGGTCTGTTTACGCTTTTCTCAAAAAATTCTGGGAATGGGACTGGGAAACCGCGGAGGCGGCGACACGCAAAGCCCTGCAACTTGATCCTTACGCCGCTGAAGTCGTCATAGGGGCTGCATCCATGGCAACGACCCTTGGGCAGTTGGATGCTGCTATTGGACTCTACGAACAAGCCCACTCAGTCGACCCTTTGTATCTCGGTGGCTTGAGTGCATTGGGACAAGCATATATGCGGGCCCGTCGCTTTGACGATGCGATATCCACCTTCGGGAAACTGGTGGCATTGACGCCGGACTATTTCTGGGGCTATTCCAATCTCGGCAAGGCATACCTGTTAAAAGGCGATGCAGAACGGGCATTGATCGAGATAGCCAACAATCCGGAAGGAGCGTTTCAAGATTTGGAAACCATAATGGCGTTTTCTACGCTCGGCCGCGAAGAAGAAGCCCAGGAAATGATCGCCCAGTGGAAGGCGAAGTATGGAGATGCCGCTCCGTCAAGGGTCGCTGAAATCTATGGCTGGCGTGGCGAGAATGACTTGGCATTTGAATGGCTGGAGAAGGCACTTACAGCACGTGATGGAGGCCTTTCATACACACTCGGTAATGTTGCTTTTGCAAACCTAGTCGGTGACCCGCGCTGGCCGGTGTTTCTCCAGAAACTTGGCTTGCTTGAAGCATGGAAAGCTATGCCGCCTGAACACGGAGGACCGCCCAAGTCACCAACGCCGAACGACCGCTAATGGCCGTTAGCTGCCGTTGAAAATCGTTCGATCCGAGCGAATTGAACGACCGTTATTGGTAAAAGCAGACGTTCAAATTGTGGCCCCGACAAACCAGCCTTCGAGTGGCCGGTATGCACCCGAAACCGGCCGTTCGCCTGATATGATGCTGACTGGCTGCTTGTGACCCAAAGCGGACGTCGCAATGTCAAATAATTTGCGTCTAGTTATAAGACAATTTTGTCTGACAAATACTAGTTAGGCGGCTTGAACTACCTATGTCAGCATCAGAATACATCTTCATCTTTTACTCATTCATACTCGCGTTGG
>JAPUIX010000116.1 GCA_027296625.1 Gammaproteobacteria bacterium
GACGGTGGTGTTTGGCACCTCGATGTCGGCTCATCTCATCCTGGGGCTGTAGCCGGTCCCAAGGGTATGGCTGTTCGCCATTTAAAGAGGTACGTGAGCTGGGTTTAGAACGTCGTGAGACAGTTCGGTCCCTATCTGCCGTGGGCGTTGGAGACTTGAGGGGAGCTGCTCCTAGTACGAGAGGACCGGAGTGGACGTACCTCTGGTGTTCCGGTTGTCACGCCAGTGGCACTGCCGGGTAGCTATGTACGGACGGGATAACCGCTGAAAGCATCTAAGCGGGAAGCCCCCCCCAAGATGAGGTCTCCCTGGACCTTCGGGTCCCTGAAGGGCCCTCGTAGACTACGAGGTTGATAGGCCGGGTGTGGAAGCACAGTAATGTGTGAAGCTAACCGGTACTAATTGCCCGTGAGGCTTGACCATATAACACCCAAGCAGTTTGGTGTTAGGTTGCAAGTCGGCCACATTGTCAGTGGTGTGGAAACGGCAACCGTTAAGATTGCGAATGTAATAACATCCCGAAGCGCATTATTTGGCTTCTCAGATTTTCATTCTCTGCCGACGTCGGAGTTTTGTCAGTACAGGCTTCGGGCAGAGGCGAGTGTAGTTTTGCCTGGTGGCTATAGCGAATGTGAACCACCCGATCCCATCCCGAACTCGGAAGTGAAACCGTTCAGCGCCGATGATAGTATGGGGGCTTCCCATGCGAAAGTAGGGCACCGCCAGGCGTCTAATCGAGCAGCCCTTGCAGGGCAACCTGCAAGGGCTTTTTATTTCATGGGTGTTAGCTCATGCAAGTTTTCGGTCGGTGTTTTGCAGGAAAAAGCTGAATGAGTGGGCTGAATTGATGTGCGGATACCTATGTGGTCACAGAACGCAATTACATTCTAAGACCACAAATGTGTGATGAGTCTAGTATGAGCACAGGAGGGTAATATGTTCGAGTTCGACGAGAAAATTGTTGAATCCCTATTGTCCCAAAATACTGACTTCAGGCGCCTATATGAGAAACACGGCGATCTTAAAGAGCGGGTCCGCGAAGCACATATCGGGACCTCGCCATTAGATGATGTCACGCTTGAGAATATGAAGAAAGAAAAGCTGCGTTTGAAAGATCAGATGGCGGCGATGATTGAGGATTACCGGGGAACTCATACCGGAGTCGAACGAACGCCGCACTAAGCGCGGAGTGTACGATTGGGCACGGCAACGATTCCGCTTGCCCGAAAACGCATTATAGGATTTCTGAGGTCTCTTAGAGGCAACACCCCAAACAGTCTCACTATTAGATACGCGACTACACACGCATCAGCGTCGTTCTCCAATGCTCGGTGCCGAAAAATCCGTTCTATCCCGTTGCCGAGATATCGAGGGATAACGTTCTTGGTTCTCTGGGCTTTGATTACAATGCGAACCGCAGCCCAATCACGAGTAACATGCTAGCAAGCACTGGGCGTACGACTTTATCGGGGAGCTGGGTCCCAAGGTGGCTGCCTAGATAAATTCCCGGTAGTGATCCAAGTAGCAGACTCGCGAGTAACATGAAGTCAACCGTACCTAGATGCATATGACCAAGTCCCGCAATGGCAGTGAGCGGTACGGCATGAGCGAGATCCGTGCCGATGATGGAGATCGCGCGTCGTCGTGGATAGAGAAAAAATAGAATAGCGGCCCCGAGAGCACCTGCGCCAACTGACGAAAACGTAACCAAGAATCCGAGAATCACCCCTGCAAAAATCGTCATCGGCGCTTGTAAGCGCCGATGGAGTGCACGCATGGTAGAAAGACGCTCATCTTGGCTAAGCGCTACGAGTCGCGCCTTAAATAGAAGCACCAGGGACGTGAGGATGAGGGCAATACTGAGCGACGATGTAATCAATCCATCATAGTTCACACCCTGCGCCTGCAACGCCTTCAACAGCCAAACGGCAACAAGCGCGGCTGGTACGCTGCCGAGACTGAGCAAACCCACAATTTTCCACTCGATCGTGCGATGTTTGTTGTGGACAAAGACACCGCCACATTTTGTGACGGCGGCATAGAGGAGATCGGTCCCAACGGCTATGGCAGGGGCGATTCCGAAACCCAAGACTAGGATCGGCGTCATGAGCGAGCCGCCGCCTACCCCGGTCAAGCCGATGATAAAACCAACTACAAAACCGGCAATCGTATAAAGGATTTCCATTGCGAATTGTTTTTTTCTATCTGAATGGCGGTCCTTATGATTCCCGCCCGGACTTGTAATGTAGCGGGCCTAATCTATACTGAAAAAGAATGATTAAGCATATTTTTATATTATTTAAGCATAAGGGAGCCGGCCTGCCGTGAAGTTGCAACAGTTGCGCTATATCTGGGAGGTCGCCCGCCACGACCTTAATATCTCGGCCACAGCGGAGAGCCTTTTTACCTCCCAACCGGGGATCAGCAAGCAGATCCGGACTTTGGAGGACGAGCTGGGCGTAAAGATCTTCTACCGCAGCGGCAAGCATCTCACTGAGATCACGTCAGCGGGTCAGGCGATCATCGACATGGCGGGTGAAATCTTGTCCAAGGCGGAAAACATTCGTCAGATCGCTGAGGAGCATAGCGACGAACAAAGGGGCAGCCTGTCAATTGCGACGACTCACACGCAAGCACGGTACGTGCTTCCCCCTATCATCCAAGAATTTATCAATCGCTATCCAGAAGTTGCATTACACATGCACCAGGGCACTCCCATGCAGATCTCAGAGCTTGCATCTAAAGGCACAGTCGATTTTGCTATCGCTACTGAGGCGTTGGAGCTGTTTGATAATCTGATCATGATGCCGTGCTATCGTTGGAATCGCAGTGTCATCATTCCCCATAAGCACCCGTTGGCAGGTCGAACCAATCTCACACTTGAAGAGCTTGCCAAATATCCAATCGTTACTTACGTCTTTGGTTTTACTGGCCGCTCACAACTCGATAAGGCTTTCCAGGCGAAAGGTCTTGAACCGCACGTCGTGTTTACCGCGGCTGACGCGGACGTCATAAAAACTTATGTAAAACTCGGTCTCGGTGTCGGAATAGTGGCAACGATGGCTTATGATCCAAAGATGGATGGTGAACTCCGTGCGATAGATGCGAGTCATCTATTCAAGCCAAGTACCACCAAAATTGGTTTTCGACGTGGAACGATCCTGCGCGGGTATATGTATGAATTTATAGAACTCTTTGCTCCCCACCTAAAACGGGAGGTTGTGGATCAGGCGATCGCCGCGCGTTCAAAGGAGGACATTGACAATTTATTTGGTGGAATGAAATTTCTGAATTACTGAACGATTTCAATGAGCCATCGGAGGCTGTTCAGTTGTTTAGGCCGGCGAGAACAGCGATATCAGATGTAATCGAGATCTGGATTTTGTTCTATGATCTCCGCTAACTCCTCGCCCTCGGCGACCTTGTGGTGAAGAACTTCCTTTAAGAACCGAAAGTAAACTGTGTAGATGTGCTTTGAGCCGCTGTCATCTTCGACGATAAAAAACGGCGCGTGCTCAATTTTGTGGCTCATGGCCAGCTGCATCCCTTCGCTTTCGGGATCCCGTTCATCGGCTATCACGATCCGATCGATTCGCCCTAATAGCCCTTGACGTTCCAGGCGATCTTCAACTTCGGCACACTTCCGACACCGGGAGCCATCATGCTTGATTTTTGTGATCATGGTGATGTGCATGGCGATAGCCTATTCAGATTGCCTATTCATTCGCTGCTTTGTTCACATTGATAGCGTGAAGGCCACACTCCTTGAGCGTTTCTTCTTCCCACCACCAGCGGCCTGCACGCTCATGTTCGCCAGGAAGTACCGCCCGGGTGCACGGTTCGCAGCCAATACTGATATAGCCTTTCGAATGCAACTCGTTGTAGGGGACGTCATTTTCCTTGATGTACTGCCAGACTTTCTCTGAGGACCAGTTAGCCAGGGGATTGAATTTGATGAGCCGGTGATCAGAAGTCGAGAAAGCGAGGTCTTCTTCCACCACTGGAATTGACGCTCGCGTACCCGGACTCTGATCCTTTCGCTGTCCAGTAATCCAGGCATCCAGGGTATTAAGTTTGCGCCGCAACGGCGCAACCTTTCTAATCCCGCAACACTCTTTGTGGCCATCCTTGTAAAAGCTGAATAGGCCCTTTTCTCTTACTAGCGCCTCGATGGTGGCGGCATCGGGCGATAGCATTTCCAGTGCCAACCGGTAGTGGCCGCGTACCTGCTCAAGAAACCGATATGTTTCGGGGTGCAGCCGTCCCGTATCCAATGAAAATACTTGCACCCCCTTTTTGATCTTTGTTGCCATATCCACTAGAACTACGTCCTCAGCGCCACTGAAGGAGATGGCGATATGCTCAAAGCGCTGGAGCGCTAAGCGCAGGATTTCTTCTGGGCCCTTTGTGTCGTATTGTTGGGCCAGTTGCTTAATGTTGAATCTTGCATTCGTCATCTAGGATGCCTCGGCACATTCGCTGCAGAGCTCAGCCGCTTTATGCGGAAAGCCCTCAATTTTAGCAATAGGCCCTTATTCCAATAAATAATAACTTATTATATTTATATGCCGAAATATCGCCAGGGGCACTCGCCACCGGTGCAATTGTCGCCATCCCAATCAAGAGCCAGCCACCGAAAGATGCGCTGAGAGTGATAGATTGATGGACATCTCGCGCTGTTAGGCCGGGGTCCCGAATCTGACCACTAGAGCGAACCTAGCCGGCATCGCCGTCCCCGAGCGCGGGCTCATAAGACCTTTATTTCGCCAACGACGTGACGAGAAAGGGGCTCCCTGAGGCGCGCTCGCCCACTTGTACCGGCCGGTTGCGCTGGTTCATCACCCACTGGCCGGATAGGAATTTAATAAGGTCCGGCCAAATGCTATTGGGTGTTTTGTCGAATACCGTCTCGGCATCGGCCTGTACGATATGCCAATCACCGCGCAATACTTCCCTTTCCAACTGCCCCGGCGCCCATCCGGCATATCCAGCGTAGACATGCAGGGCATCGTCTAGTGGGTCAGCCGAATACAAACGCGTCAGCGTATCCATGTTGTCAATGAGATAGACGCTGCCGAAGACGTGTTTGACGTCCTCCGAGGCATCGTCGGCGCGGATTAGGAGTCTGATACTGTTTACCTGCACCGGCCCACCTAGGTAGATGCTATCGGGACGGTTAGCCAGCATCGTGAATTCGGGGAAAGCGACGGCAAGAGGCACCGAAGTTGGCCGGTTGATGATAACCCCCATCGACCCCAATTCACCGTATTCTGTCAATAATATGACGGTTTTTCTGAAGTTCGGGTCAACCAGACTCCGGCTGGCAACGAGAAATACGCCCTTACCCAGGGCTTGTTTTTGTGCAGGGTTCTGCGAATAGTCCGGGGATCGGACAACCGGAATCAGATGGATTGTCCTATTCGCATCGCTGGGTCCGAACAGGCAATCCCTTGCGGCTGACGCAGGCGACATCTCCGCATCGGTACCCTGGGCAAAAACAGCGGGGAGCGGTGATAGCTGCAGCACGACAAGTATTGCGACAATGCAACTCATGTGCCTTGAGAGCCAACAAGCAATGTTGCGCCATGCATTCACGGACAATCGTCAAAGGCAGATCACAAAATGTTAACCATACGTCCGTGGCGCGGAGACTTCAAGGCATGAACCGTCGGTGCACGGATAACAGCTTTGTGCAGAGGCTGATGAAGTGTGTGGCCTATGAGGGGCAGCGCGGTGTAGGCTCCTAGCGAGCATGCGATTAAGTTTAGCGTCGCGTTCTCCTTCGGATAGCGCACCCAGCGCCGCCGCGCGTTGATAGAATGTCTCAAGGTTCTCACTGGCTTCCTCGAGCATTGTCTGAAAAGCCGGGATGTATTCCCGATAGGTCGCTACTGCAGCGAGCTTCGCATTGTTCAGGTCGCTCGCAAACCAGCTGTCGTATGCGTCATATCCGTTCCAACGGCTCTTTAACTTCACATAGTCTGTGCGCATGTCGTCGAAAATTGTTGCCTTCATGGCACGTTTTTCAACTGGCAGGCGTTCTGATGAATACAATGCGTCAAGCCGTGTCCGGATCTTGAGTACCAGAGTGACAAACTGCGCTTCCCGAACTTCCTCCAGATGAAAATGATGCTGTATGTTTGCCGTACCATGGGCTTCCAGCCAGCGACATACGCCTTCCTGTGCAACCGTGTCTGCAAACGCTTCATTGAAGGCTGTATCGTCGCGAATGTAGAGTTTTTGGTGGGCGAGTTCGTGGAAGATAACTTTGGCGATGCGTGTATCGCTCCACTGCAGCATCGTGTTTAGAACCGGATCGTCGAACCAGCCCAATGTCGAGTAAGCGGTGACCCCGCCGACAAACACGTCGTAGCCTTGTTTTCTTAACGACTCTGCATATTCATCGGCGCTATCTTCTGAGAAATAGCCTCGGTAGCTCAGACAACCCACGACCAGATAACACCAGGTTACGGGTTCGAGCGAAAACTCGGGTGCGGCGAAGACATTCCAAACAACGTATTCCCGGTTGAGATCGGCATAATTCTTGTAACTGCCATTGTCTGGCAGGCTCAATTCGTTACTTGCGAATTGTCGCATCTGAAGCACCAATTCAAGTTGCTGTTTAAGTTCCCCAGGCGTGTCCGGATCGTCGATGACGGTGCTGATAGCTTCGCGATTTGCCAACAACTCAAGCTGACCATTGAGTGACTGGACGTAGTAGGAAACACTCCCACAGCCTGCAAGGGAAAGGAGCGTTGCAACTAGCGAAATAAGCCAATAGGGAAGAGGATAATCAAACATCTTATGAAATTGCCATGCTTTGAAGTCATTCGGCTATCTCTGTACTGCTTGCTTACCTCCAAAGCTCTGCCCGTCCCGCTAAGTGTTCCGAAACGGATAGGTGAACGTAGAGCAGTAACAGCCTGTCTGTTTTATGGGCATCTTCCACTTGCAAAGGGAAAGGGCGTTAAAATCAGATTGGGAATGCGCTTGGCAAGGACAGGCGCGCCGCTACGGGCTGAGGTCGATCCTTGTGATCAAACCTGCGGTCACCCAGCCTTTCAAAAGTGATGCGGCACGCGTTGCGGCTCTGTCATCGCCAACCCATCTGCAAAGGCCCACACAAATCGAACCGAAGGTTCCGCGGTCGATAACGGCGTCAATGGCCCAGGCTTCGTCGCCCGCAAGTGATCGAAACAGGGTTTCCATCTCTTTGCGCCAGATCAACCAGGCCAAGGGTGATTCGGCTGCTTGAGGCGGATCGGGGGCATCGTTCTTCGTAATGGCCTTCCAAATGGGCACGACATTCCACTGCAGATTGAGCCGCCGCAGGGTGGGATGAAGCATAAGCCGCATTTCGGGCCAGCGTTCGGGCGGGATCGCCGCTACCTGTTCCGCAGCCACCACTATACTGTCTTCCGCATCAAAGACTTCCGCCAAGGTCCATTCAAAGGCGGCCATCTCTGTCAGGATGCGTTGGCTCTCGTAAGCAGCTGTACTGCGCAGATATTTTGGCATCGTTGCGCCGAACCAGCGAACCGAGCGAGATCGGGAAGGATACGCCTCAATGTAAGCCCGTCCGAGCTCCTCGAATTGTTCGTCTCCCATGAACTTGTTCAGCGCCGGATAGTCTTTCTTTAAGGCTTCAAGGAGGCGAAGCCTATAGGCTTCCGAGTAGATGGCAAGTCGGGTCGCCGCACTGGCTTTTTTGGTGCTGATAATCCGATCGACGATTCGATCGCCCTGATGTAACAGATGGTCCTGGAAGCATTCCTGCAGCTCCCGCAAATTGTTCATGCCGCCGCTACCTTCATTATTTCACCGGCGATGCGACGGGCCTGATTAAGTTCCGTAAGAAGTTCTTCTAACGGGGGGATATTATCGTCGCGTTCGATCATTGTGGAGACGGCCCCAAAACGGCGTACGGCGGCTGCATAAAGCGCCCATACGGGATCGATTACTGATGCATCATGAGTGTCGACTATGTAGCTCCCGTGATTTGCGTGTCCTGCAAGATGGAATTGATAGACACGCTGACTCGGGATAGCGCTTAAATAATCGTGTGGATCGAATTCATGATTAAAGGCGCTCACATATATGTTGTTTATATCTAAAAGTATGAGACAGTCAGCACGTTCTGCGATTGCGCAGAGGAATTCCCATTCGGTCATTTCCGATTTCTTATAGGTCACATAACTGGTTACATTTTCGATGAGGATCTGTCGGCCCAGGTAATCCTGAACGTGATTAATCCTGGAGACGACGTGCTCGATGGCTGATTCCGTATAAGGCAGAGGCAGGAGATCATGCATGTTGTGCCCGCCTACGCCAGTCCAGCACAGGTGGTCAGAGATCCAGGCGGGTTCAATGCGTGATGCAAGCTCCTTGAGTTGCTGGAGATACTCGCTGTCCAAAGGGTCAGCACTGCCAATGGATAGCGAGACGCCATGCATGACCATGGGATAATGCGCCCGGATGCGATCAAGGTAATACAGGGGCTTGCCCCCCGGGACCATGTAGTTTTCCGAGAGGATTTCAAACCAATCGATACCCGGCCGATCTCTCAATATGGCCTCGTAGTGATCCGGGCGCAGTCCAAGCCCGAACCCGAGATATGGCCGGTTTGGTTTGTCAGCGGGTTCCGCCATAGTGATTGAAGTGCGAAGATTTAAAAAAGGCCAGGCGCGATCTTATGACCGGGACGCGCCTGGCCCTCAATGCTGCTGAGATAACATCAAACGATTAATCGCCGACCTGCCCATCGAGTTCTTCGCACTGCTCCTTGGTTGCCTCGATAAAGCCTTTGCCCTTACAGGCATTCTGGCCTCCGCAAGCATTATCTGCCGTGGCACACGCGCCCTTGCCCTTGCAGGCGTTGACGCCGTAGCAGTGGACGGTGCCTTCCTCGGCGGCAACGGCCGAGGATACCGGGGCCAACGCAAACAGGCTGGCGGCTGCCACAGCAATGGCGACACCGGAAAGCTTTGTCGTTGTGCTCATATCCTTACTCCTCCTCTGTAACAGGTTGTTCGTATTGATCGGTCCACTTGCCTTACATGTGCGCCAAACGGACCCAACGCCTATTAGACAGATCCCGGAGGCAAAATTCTCTATTTCGCTCAGTGGAGCTACTGTTTCCTGGAGCCGTGCAGCGCCCACCGAGCTTGACATGCCGGCAACTTTAGTGTATATACACATATCATAATTCTGAAGGCCTCCGGGGCAAACTCTATTGGGGGCTTATTTTTGAGGCGATCAGTGCATATACACGGTATAACTCAAAGGATTACTTAAGATGAACATCACGAAGCGACAAGGCAGCCCATCGGCCCCTGGCCGTCGTGGCATCAATATTGCCAATCAAGCGGTTTCTCATGAAGGCGCGGAGCCCGAAGAACTTGTGGTCTGGACCATCGAAGATTTTGGTGAACTCCTGCCGCCCCATAAGGCCTTGAATGCGGATGGCGATGAGGCCTTATGGGACCGTAGTGGTCCGCTCGAGTACGAGCACAGTTTGCTCGGTTCTTTTAACGATTAACTTCATTTACTGAGGAGATGCATCATGAAAAATAACATTTTTGTAACCATTCTGGCACTCGCTGGCGCGCTCGTAAGCAGTGAGCTCGCAGCGGACGGCTTTCAGCCCTTGGCTCGTGACGCCAATACGGCGTCGAATGAGGTCATTGAAAGTTCAGCAGAGCTAAAGATCACGCCTTGGTACCTGCAGGAGACTAACGGCAGAGTCGATAGCGAGGCTGTTGGAGAAAATGCGCAGGCCTACCAGCAGGATCAGGGGAACTTGAACGGTTTTCATCCCTGGTATGTGGGCTGAGACTTGAGTGTGTGAGGATCGTGATAGGGTCGATGCCGGTGATTGCCGGTATCGGCCTGCCCACGGCCCCGCAGTTCTGAAAGCCACTGGATCAGGGTATCGAAAAACGCGAATTTTGAACGAGAGCTTGCCATGAAACTCTTAGACTTGCTGACAATGGACTACCCGTCATTGTTAGCAGCCGTTGTGTTGCTTCTGCCCACCGGATATACCGAGGGCGGAATGTTGCCACACGCCTGCACGGACTTCGCACACGCTGCCTATCTTGTTACGGCTGAGGTACGGAACAAGGAGTTTCCGCTATCCGATTTCCTGGCGAGCCTTGAAGCAGTGGAAATGACTGACTACAAGCGCGAGCAGATCGAGGCAGCGGTTCGATGGGTGTATGGGCAACAGATCGATAGTCCCGTTGTCGCCAAGCTAACAGCAATGGCCATGTGCCTGGGTGAAAAACAGCGGATGGCTGACCCCACAAATCGTGCTCGATGGGAAGGACCCTATTAAGCAGAGATCATCGCACAGTAATTTTTGACAGCCACTGATAAAAGGTGTATATACTCTTATTATGGCCAAGAAGATGCGAGACATGTTAAGCAATTGTCAGGAGGCCCAGGCGAGCTGTGCCTGTTTCAACTTGCGCAAGGCGGCGCGCGCGGTCACGCACTTTTACGAAGGATTCCTTCAAGAAACGGGACTGAGGGTGACGCAGTTATCGATTCTCTTTGCAAGCTACCTAGCCGGTGAAGTCACGGTGTCGCGTCTCGCTGATGAACTTGGCATGGACCGGACGACGCTCACCCGCAACCTGAAGCCACTTCAAGACCAGGGATTGATCTCGGTCAAATCAGGGGGGGACCGCCGGACTAAGGCGATCACATTGACACTAAAGGGTAAAGAGGTACTGAGTCGCGCCTTGCCAATGTGGAAGAAGGCGCAAGAACAGCTTGTTAGTCGGTTGGGCAGTGGTCGATTCAGATCGCTGCTTGTCGAGTTATCGGCAACGGTTTCAGCCGCTCGTTCCTAGTGCTCGTTGGTCGGTCTGATCAAGGACCTGTGGGTGCTCTAATACACCTGTGACGTGGCCAATCCTCATAGTGCGATTTTGGAGGATTGAATGATGGAGAAATCCTTTCTATGGCAACTCTATGTGATGACGTACACATTATTTTTGGGGTTACCATTGCTATTTTTTCCTAATGCTCTTCTACCGATGATCGGTTTCAACACGACAGACGAGCCCTAGGTGCGGGTCGCGGGTGGTATGTTGCTCGCGCTTTCCTATATCACGTTCACAATCTATCGAAAGCGGATAAAGGAGATGATTCTTCCGACCATTGCCGTTCGCTCGGGTCTCGTTGTTGTCCTGGTTACATTGGGATTTACAGGAGGCTATCCGGCTTTTTACGTCATAGCTGAGATTGTTTTGGTGGGTGTTATCGGCACGGTGGCATCGCTCCGACTTGACAGAGAATAGGACGTATCGAACACGATGAACGATCTGAACGCAGATATCGTTTTGTTACCGGTAACCAGGCGCTCGGGCCAGCAGGATCGCCCCGGCAACTCATATTCGGACGAATACGTTCGCGGGGACCAAGATCTCCTCGATGCCTATTCCCGTGCGGTTGTTAACGTCGTAGAGAAAGTTGGCCCAGCGGTGGTCGCGATTGCTGTCAAGACGCGCAGCCGGTCTCGCCGTACATCCGATGTTGCGGCAGGATCGGGTGTCATTATCACGCCTGATGGGTTTGTCCTCACCAATAACCATGTTGTGGAGCAGGCCGACACAGTTGAGGTCCGCCTCACGGATGGGCGCAGCGTCCCGGCTCAGATTATTGGCACGGATCCACCGACTGACCTTGCCCTCATACGCGCACAGGCCACGGATCTGCCGTTCGCCGAGTTAGGGGATTCCGCCATTCTCCGGGTTGGTCAATTGGGCATCGCAATCGGCAACCCGCTTGGTTTTCAGAGCACCGTCTCCACCGGGGTGATTTCGGCATTGGGTCGCGCACTCCGAAGCCAATCCGGCCGCTTGATTGAAAATGTCATCCAGACGGACGTGCCCCTCAACCCCGGTAACTCTGGAGGGCCGTTAGTGGATAGCCGCGGTCGCGTTGTCGGGATCAACACCGCGATCATCGCAATGGCCCA
>JAPUIX010000117.1 GCA_027296625.1 Gammaproteobacteria bacterium
TGTTAATCGCCGCTGCGAGAAGCCGGTCGGCTCAACGGTCGATGTGGCAAATGCCAGCTACACCAACACCATCGGCGATCCGCTGCTCACAGCTCACTGGGTGGATCCGGATTTCGATCCCGATCAGCGAGCGTTTTACTACGTGCGCGTCATCGAGATTCCGAAGCCCCGCTGGACCGCGTACGACGCGAAATTCTTCGGAATCACCATGCCGGACGACGTCCCGATGACGGTGCAGGACCGCGCTTACACATCACCCATCTGGTACACGCCGTGAAGGCCATTTCGGAGCTATAAGACACCGTCGACGAGCTTTACGCAAAAGTCCAAGCGCCGTCCGTGCAAATCGAGATTCTACGCGATTGCGAGAAGCATCAGTCTGGGAAATCGGGCGCCCCCTATTGGCCGTTTTCAGCCTGACGCCAGGCCCGGATTCTGGCCGAATGAATGGCAGCTGTCAGGAAAAGCGGACGTTCATGATGGGTATTTTTGCACGACGCCTCGAATCGGTGCACTAAGGCGTCAACACGTCTCAGGTCTCTGTGTGAACCCTTGAATAAATCTCTGATATTTAGTGGATTATTAGCCTTAACCCGATATTTGTGTCGTGAGTCACAAACGAGCCCCGTCCAGTAACCAGGAAACCAGGAAATGTACGGGGCAACCTTGCGTTGATTCTCTGATTAAGTTTTCTGGCGGCTTTCTGCCCTGATTTAAGTCTGTTAGTGGACTACCAGAAAAACCCTCGTTTTCCGCGTACTTAGAGGTCTATTGGCAGCCTCTCGAACCCACAGTGCATCTCAATGGAGCGCCATCTACGCCTCTTCTGCCGAATGCACGGTCACTGCACGATTCCACTAATGCACCGATTCGAGGCGTCGTACAAAAACACCGAGACTGGGCTATACGCTAATCACCCACTTCGAGGGATTGGGCAAAAATACCCAATCTCCTCGCTCAGCGATTATCTCGAAGCGGCGGCGTCTCAGGCGCGTAGCCAGTCCGCCACGCGTTCGGCTATCATAATCGTCGTGGCATTGGTATTGGCCCGGATGACGTCCGGCATGATCGACGCATCGACCACCCGCAAGCCCTGCAGCCCGTGCACGCGGCCATACTGATCCACCACGGCGAGCGGATCGGAGGCAGGGCCCATCTTGCAGGTACCGGATGAGTGATGTTGCGTGGTCACGTTCGCCAGCATCCAGGCATCCAGCGCCGCGTCGGACGCCAGGTCCGCATCAGAGGGGGAGAGTCGCGCCGTGACGTGCGCGTTGAGCGGCGCTTGCGCGGTGAGCTGCGCCGCGAGTCGCACGCCGTGCCGCATGCGTTCGCGATCCCAGGCATCGGTGAGATATTGATAATCCAGCGTCGGTTGCGTCTTGGGATCGGTCGAGGCGAGACGCAGCCGGCCTGCCGTGCTGGCGTTCTGTAGTGCCACCGTGATGCCAAAGTGAGCCTGACTATCGTCAAAATCCACGCTGTGCGGCCGATGTTCACTCGTCATGAGAATCGGGCTTAAGCTCATATCGTTGCGCGTTGACGATCCAGGCACGGTATAGCGCAGTGCCACTTGGATCGAGGGCGACGAGAGGTCGGCGGGCGGGCCGTAGGAGCGAAAGAGCATGAACAGGGCCGGGTGATCACGTAAATTTTCGCCTACGCCGGGTAGGGCGTACAGCACCGGAATATCGAGCCCGCGCAGATGATCTTGCGGACCGACGCCGGAGAGCATCAAGAGCTGAGGTGAGCCAATCGCGCCCGCACTTAAGATAATCTTATCGCCTTCCAATTGAAACGCTTCACCGCCGCTTTCCACCTCAACGCCCACCGCCCGTGGCCCATCAAACAGGATACGGCGCACCGTGACTTGCGCCTTGATGCTGAGATTAAGCCGATGCCGGGCCGGAGCCAGATAGGCCAGCGCCGTGCTGATGCGGACCCCATCGCGATTGTTCAGGGGACGGGCGCCAATCCCCGTGGCGTCGGGATGATTTTCGTCGGCGTCAAAGGGGAAATCAGTTGCTAGACAGGAGTCGACGAAGGCCCGCACATGCGGCAACCAGTCTTCCTGTGCATAGCGCCGCACGGGAATTGGACCCTCGCTGCCATGGAACTCGCTGCCCACAAAGTTAGCATCCGTTTCGGCTTTACGAAAATAGGGCAGGATTTTTTCAAAGGCCCATTCGTCATTGCCCCACTGTGCCCAGGCGTCGTAGTCTTCTGGGATGCCGCGGATGAAGACCTGGCCATTAATGGCGCTCGAGCCACCCGTCGCCTTGCCGCGGGGAATCGGAATCGGTTCGGCCTGATGCGCATTCGCCGTGGCCCGGAAATCCCAGCTATGCGGACCATAGGCCGATTGCCAGACATTGTTGCCGTCTTTGATGTCATTGGGAAGGTGAGCGAAATCCGGATAGTCTGGTCCCGCTTCGAGCAGCAGCACTGAGCACTGCGGATCTTCCGAGAGTCGGGCAGCTAGGGTGGATCCTGCCGAACCGGCGCCAATAATGATGGTGTCGTAGCGCATTGCAAAACCCCCTCTGTTTTGACCGAACGTGACGAACCGACAGGCTCCTATCCTCCTGGCTTCCCTCATTCCACGAGGTAGGATACCACACTGTGCAGCACGGCGTTGCAGCGCCTTGGAGCCTGTCGTGCTTCGCCTGGGCTCCGCCCTAGGGGCCCTCTCTTCATGCCGAGCGCTGAGGGACCAAGAGGCGAGGTGCATGCGGTCGAGAATCGCTCCTTAATCCAAGAGCACGAGGAACATATCACTCAGGATGAATGCCACCCCGGGAAGTTGGCACTACACTTCTCGCTCTCGCCACCAAAACTCAGCTTTCGACCCGGGGTCTGACGGTGGTGGCAAAGCGCTCCATGCGCGCCAGTGTCTCCTCAAGCGTGTCGCTTTGAAAGTTGAACATGAAGTGACGCACGCCGATGTCTGCAAAGGCCTTGATATCACCCGCGACCTGATCCGGCGTACCCGTCAAGAGCCGGCGTTCACCGTTGGGGAGCGTTTGCGCTTCGCGGTCATTGAGCCAGCTAGCGCTGTATGCCAGGCCGATCGTCGACGCATCGCGACCCGCTGCCTCGGCAGACCGCCGTAGGCGAGTGACGGAGGCCTGATAGTCCGCGGGCGTTCCCACCGTATAGCGAGGATTGTTACCAATCGGGTACCAAACATCGCCCAGGCGAGCGGCCCGCCGCAGAGCAGGAGGACTTTCACCGCCAACCCATATCGGAGGATGGGGCTGTTGTACCGGCTTGGGTGAGAAGGAAATGTCGGCAAAGCGGCAATATTTTCCGTCGAAGGATGGGTTTTCGCTGGTCCACAGCTCCTTGAAGGCCCGAATATACTCGTCGCCAACCGCGCCACGCTCATCGTAGGGCGGTGCCCCGATGGCCTCGAATTCCTCGCGCATCCACCCCACGCCGCACCCGACATTGAGTCGGCCATTGGACAAAACGTCAATCGAGGCCAGCATCTTGGCGGTGAGCACCGGGCTGCGATGGGGTAACACCATGACCGACGTGAGGAGTCGAGCCGATGATGTCGCATTGGCCAGGAAACTCAGGGTGGTCAGTTGTTCCAGGCAAGCGCCCGAATCCCCACCGGCGAACGCGCCAGTCTCGCTGTACGGGTAGCGAGACTCAATGCTTCTGGGGATGACCACATGATCGCTCACACTGATGATGTTGAAGCCCATCTCCTCACCGCGACGGGCTAGCGTTACCAAGTGATCAGGGGATGATAACGGACCACGCGTGGGCAGCCCAAAGCCGATTTCCATCTCTTCTCCCTCCTCTGTCTTGTCGTCCGCTCCCATGCATCGGGCCAGGCGATGCATGTACGGGTCCAGCCGCACAAAGGTACCTCTGCCCGCTTACGGTGACGGCTGGCTCTTTTGTGTGCTGAATAAAAGTTCCTGATGACCCGACGAGATGGCCTGCTGGACCTCATCACCGGTGAGCGGGATGAGACGCAGCTGACTTTCGGGTTGATGGTTTAACAGTTCGATCGCTTCGTTGTTCTGCATAATTTTGATCACCGTCCGTTTGCCTTTACGGTTTTCCAGCACCAGAAAGTCGCCCTGCGAGAGGGGATTATGTCCCATCGCACGAAGCCTCTTCAGAGCATCACGAAACGATTGACCCCGCAGATGTCTGCGTAATTGGACAAGACGGCCAATCTCCTTGACATCTTGATCAGAGAAGAGAACTGGCGTACGTCGCCGCCCGGTGTAGGTATGAGGACGGACAAGCCCACTTTCAACCCAATACATCAAAGTACGATATGGGATGCCTAATTGGGTGGCAACGGTGTGACTATCGTAGAGTTCCAAAAATACAGGCCCCTTCATGCAACTCACTCGCATCGATAGGCCACCCTTCTCCTTTATCCTGACGCGAAAGGAA
>JAPUIX010000118.1 GCA_027296625.1 Gammaproteobacteria bacterium
GATGAGACCGTAGGGGCTGATGTCTTCCAAGGTGACGTCGGATTTCTTGGCCAGCGGGTGATCCTTGGGCGTGATGAGAATCGGATCATAGGTGAAGATCGGGTAATACTGAATGTCATCTAAAACGTCCAGCATCGACCCCACAGCAAAGTCCACCTCGTTGGCACGTAGCAGTGTGAGCCCGTCTCTTCCCGTCACATTATGGAGCTTGACGCGGATGTCGGGATAGGCCGAAGTGAAGCGTTTCATGATCTTCGGGAGGATGTAGAGGATCGTCGACTCGCCAGCGGCGATGTGGAGTTCACCCGTCAACGCGTTATTGCGGCACTCGCCGAAGGCCTCAGGTAACATGTCGAGACCTTCGACCAGTGGGGAAGCGATCTCAAGCAAGGCCTTCCCGTCGGCCGTCAAGTGAATGCGGGGCCCGTGGCGTTCAAACAGCGTCACATTCAACGCTCGCTCCAGGGCCTTAATCAAGAGCGATACCGAAGGCTGGCTCAGGAACATCTGCTCGGCGGCCCGCGACATGCTCTTGGCCCTCGCCGTATAGCAGAAGGCCCTAAGCTGCTTCAGCCGGTCCCCTCGATAGTAAAAGCGGGTCATTGCACACGTCGCCCCTCTATTATTAACAATGTTAATATTGAATATTGACATAATTGACTTGTCAAATGATGCGGTGCAACGTACCGTGGTTCCTATCGCGACAAGCAGCTTAAGCATGACCCTGGCCATAACACCGCCTCACCCGCCCAGATCCCATGGGGGCGGTATTTCTTTGGCTAAACACCCAACAGGCGATAAACTTCCAGCGTAACCAGCGCTGGAGGGGCTGGGGTTTATGACTTCTGTGGCAGGAGGAGTGAGATGACAAGTGACAGTGATGCAAAAAAACTAGAAAAAGAATGGAGTGGAAACCCTCGATGGCGAGGTGTCAAGCGAGGCTATTTAGCCGAAGACGTGGTGCGGCTGCGTGGCACGGTCAAGATTGAGCATACCTTGGCCAAACAGGGCGCTGCAAAGCTTTGGCAGCTGACCCAGACGGAAGCCTTTGTAAACGCACTGGGTGCCGTGACCGGAAACCAGGCCGTCCAGCAGGTCAAGGCCGGCCTGAAGGCGATTTATCTCAGCGGTTGGCAGGTTGCAGCCGATGCGAACAGTGCTTTCGAGATGTATCCGGACCAGTCCCTGTATCCGGTTGATAGCGTCCCCACGGTGCTCAGAAAAATCAATAATGCGCTCGTTCGTGCCGATCAGATCCAGCATGCCGAAGGGAACGATTCCGTTGACTGGTTGGTGCCCATCATTGCCGATGCCGAGGCGGGATTCGGTGGTGTATTGAACGCGTTTGAGTTGATGAAGCACATGATCGATGGTGGTGCAGCGGGCGTGCATTTTGAAGATCAGCTTTCTTCTGCCAAAAAGTGCGGCCACATGGGTGGCAAGGTTCTGGTCTCGACCGAGGAAGCCGTACAAAAACTTATTGCGGCCCGGCTGGCTGCGGACATCATGGACGTGCCGACCTTTATCATCGCGCGAACCGATGCTCTAGCAGCGACCCTGCTCCGATCCGACGTCGATGATCGCGACAAGGTGTTCTGTACCGGCGAGCGCACGCCGGAGGGCTTCTTCTGTCTCAAAGCGGGCATGGATCAAGCCGTCGCACGAGGACGCGCATATGCACCGCATGCAGATCTGCTCTGGTGCGAAACCGGAACGCCGGACCTTGTGCTTGCAAAACAGTTTGCCGAAGGCGTTCGTAAGGAATTTCCGGATCAGCTGCTGGCGTACAATTGTTCACCTTCGTTTAATTGGAAGAAAAACCTGGACGATGCAACCATCGCCAAGTTCCAGCGTGAACTGGGGGCGATGGGATACAAATTCCAGTTTGTTACCCTGGCCGGATTCCATGCGTTGAACTACAGCATGTTTCACCTTGCGCGTGGCTACAAAGATCGGCAGATGTCGGCATACGTTGAATTGCAAGAGGCCGAGTTTGCCGAGGAAGCTCATGGTTACACCGCAACCAAGCATCAGCGGGAAGTGGGGACCGGCTATTTTGATGCAGTCACTCAGGCAATTTCAGGGGGGAAGTCCTCCCTTACGGCTTTAGATGGCTCTACAGAAGAAGATCAGTTCGACGACGACAAAGAGTCCCTGACGCAAGTCGCCAAGTAGTACTGGGTCGATCGTTCTGCTTAATCCAGCGAGCCGAGCGAGCGGGCTCGCCGGCAGCGCTTGTTACCGATCGATTGACAGGTTGGACGTCGCCTAAAAAAAGACAACGTGGAGTATTGATCGATGCCCTACCAGCACATTGAAGTACCGAGTGTCGGTGCACAAATTAAGGTTAATCCGGACTACTCCCTCAACGTTCCGCTTTACCCCATCATTCCCTTTATCGAAGGAGATGGCATCGGTATCGATGTGACCCCGGTCATGCGTCAGGTGGTGGACGCGGCTGTTGCCAAGGCCTACAGGGACAAGCGCGCTATCGCGTGGATGGAGGTTTACGCGGGAGACAAGGCAATCGAGCGCTATGGGGAGCACGACTGGTTGCCGGACGTGACCCTGGATGCCATGCAGCAGTATGTCGTCTCCATCAAGGGGCCGTTGAGCACGCCAGTGGGCGAGGGGATGCGGTCGTTGAACGTTGCTATCCGGCAAAAGCTCGACTTGTATGCCTGTGTGCGGCCCATTCGTTACTTTCCGGGCACGCCGACACCGTTGAGGCACTCGTCGGCCACCGACATGGTGGTATTCCGCGAGAATACCGAGGATATCTATGTCGGCATTGAGTGGCCGGCAGGGTCCGAAGAGGTGAAGCGGGTTATTCGCTTTCTCCAAGGGGAAATGGGCGTCACCCAGATCCGTTTCCCTGAGACGTCGGGCCTGGGGGTGAAGCCCGTGTCCCGAGAAGGCTCGGCGCGACTGGTCCGCAAGGCTATCCAGTTTGCGATCGATCAGGATCGCCGGTCGGTCACATTGGTGCACAAGGGCAACATCATGAAGTACACCGAAGGTGCCTTCCGTAACTGGGGTTATGAAGTCGCTATGCAGGAGTTCGGCGCGGTGGTGATCGACAAAGGCCCCTGGTGTCGCTTGAGAAATCCTAAAACTGGGCGCGAGATCATCATTAAAGATGTCATCGCTGACAATTTCCTCCAGCAGATTCTCTTGAAGCCGGAGGAATTCGATGTCATCGCCACCCTGAATCTCAACGGTGACTATATCTCGGACGCGCTGGCGGCCCAGGTCGGCGGTATCGGTATCGCTCCGGGGGGAAACGTCGGTGACGGGGTGGCCGTATTTGAGGCGACCCACGGGAGCGCCCCGAAGTACGCCGGCAAAAACCGCGTCAATCCGGGATCCATGATCCTCTCCTCCGAGATGATGCTGCGTTACCTGGGTTGGACGGAGGCCGCGGATCTAATCATCCAAGGTGTGGGCGGCGCGATTGCGTCGAAGACCGTGACATACGACCTGGCCCGGGTCCGGGCAGGAATCGCAGCCAGGCAGCGGGATGCCGCAACGGGCAGCAAGCGAAACGTGGCGGACGAGTTGCAGCGCTTGATGCCTGGGGCGACGCTTGTGAGTTGCTCCGGGTTTGCGGAGACGGTCATCCAGTATATGGAAAGCCCGGCTGCTGGCCAGGCGGCCAGTATTAAGACCGCCAAGCGGGCAGTGTAGCGTTCAGGTTCAGGCCCCGGCGCACGGGATCCCAGCTCCCAGATCTCAACTCTTCAGGCGAGTAACTTCTCCAAAACCCGCTCGTAGATAGTGGAAAGTGTGTCCAGATCTTCCAGGCGGACACACTCATTGATTTTATGGATGGTGTCATTGACCGGGCCCAGTTCCACGACCTCCGCCCCGGTGGGCGCGATAAAGCGCCCATCGGACGTCCCACCGGCTGTGTTGAGTTGGGCCTTAATGCCCGTGGCCTCAAAAATGGCTGATCGCGTCGCCTCGGTCAATGGGCCTTTGACTGAGAGAAAGGGCTCACCGGACAGGTGCCAGGTAAGCTCATAGTCGTTTTCATAGCGATTTAGGAGTGCCGTGACACGCTCGGCGAGTTCCTCGTGGGTGGTTTCGGTGGAATAGCGAAAATTGAACATCACCTCTAAGGCCGCCGGCGTGACGTTGTCGGCCCCGGTGCCCGCATTGATGTTGGAGATCTGAAAGGTGGTGGGAGGAAAGGATTCATTCCCCTCATCCCAGGTGGTCCTGCAGAGTTCTGCCATGACCGGGGCGAAGCGGTGCACCGGGTTGACGACCCGATCCGGATAAGCGGCATGGCCCTGCACGCCCTTGATCGTCAACTTGCCGTTCAATGAGCCCCGGCGCCCGTTCTTGATGACATCGCCCAGCTCTTTATGGCAGGACGGCTCGCCCACCAGACACCAGTCGATGGTGAGATCCCGGTCGTTCAGGTGCCGAATCACCTTGGTGGTCCCATCCACAGACGGCCCTTCCTCATCACTGGTGATGATGAACCCAACGGTCCCGCGATGCTTGGGAAATTGCAGGACATAGCGCGTGGCAGCGCTCACCATGGCGGCGAGACTGCCTTTCATATCGGCGGCACCGCGCCCGTACAAGTAGCCATCACGCACTTGGGGCACGAAGGGGTCTGAATCCCAGGCATCCAGGGGGCCGGGGGGCACAACATCCGTGTGCCCGACAAAAACAAATAGCGGCTGACCCTTCCCGTGCCATGCCCAGAGGTTATCCACCTCGCCATAGCGCAAGGGCTCAATGACAAAACCGACCTCAACGAGGCGCTGGCCCAGAAACGCTTGGCAGCCGGCATCGTCGGGCGTGAGAGACGCGCGCCTCATCAGCTCTATGGCCAGTTCCGATGTGACGCTCATGCCGTGTCTTTGTGCTTTGCAGAGGCGGCCCTTGGGCGCTCGATGGCGGACAGTCTTTTGACTGCGATCTGAACAAATTTGGGATTGACCTCGCAGCCGACAAAGCGGCGATCCAGCATCATGGCGGCAACCCCCGTGGAGCCAGAGCCCGCAAACGGGTCAAAGATTTGATCGCCCACAACGGTACTTGCCTTGAGACACCGTTCGATCAACTGGAGTGGCTTCTGGGTCGGGTGTTTGCCGTAGCGCTTCTCGGAGGCCCCAGGGGGCGGCATACGCCACACATTCTGCATTTGCTTACCGCTGTTTTCCTCGCGCATGGCCTCGTAGTTGAATGTGTAGCGCTCCCCACCCCCTTTTTTTGCCTTCGTCGCCCACAGCAGGAGTTCGGTGGCGTGGGTGAAGCAGCGGCAGCCCAGGTTTGGGGGCGGATTCGGTTTTTCCCAGACGATATCGTTGAGCACGCGATAGCCCAGTTCCAGCATGGCCATGCCGACGCTGAGATAGACATGCAGCGTACCGGTAACCCAAATGGTCCCGGAAGGCTTTAGTAATCGGTAGCAGGCGCCAAGCCACGCTTTGTTGAACTCGTGATCCGCCATCAGTCCTTGGCTGCGATCCCACGCACCTTTGTTGACTGTGGTACGGCGTCCGGCAACGCAGGTCGTCCCGTCATTGGAGAGTAGATAGGGCGGATCGGTCCAGATACAGTCGACGCTTTCCTCCCCAAGCAGCGCCATGACCTCGAGCTGGTCACCACAATACAATCGTGACTCGTGGTTTTCCGCCTGCCAGGCGATCGTTGCCTTCGATGACATCAGTGGCTTGCTCAAGATCCCGGTAACCTAGTCGTTTTGATTTATTTCTTCCGGTGCAAAGGCTTTGATGCTGACGGCATGAATGTCGGTCTTCATCAGATCGCCCAATGCCTCATACACCATGCGATGACGGGCTAGCGGCGGCTCGCCGGAAAAGCGCTCGGAGACGATGGTGAGGTGAAAGTGACCCCCTCCTTCTGCGCCTGCATGACCGACATGCATCGGGCTCTCGTCCTCAATGTCCAACTGCAAGGGGTTTAGGCTTTCTTGCAAACGCTGTCGAATGCGTGGTATGCGGCCTTCGTTCATTACGGTAAGACCTTTTTAAAGGGCTTTACGGCGACGTCTTTGTAGACGCCTGTTTCAATGTATGGATCGGCATCTGCCCAGATCTGGGCATCGTCCAGGGAGTCAAACTCAGCGATGATCAGGCTCCCAGAAAAGCCCGCAGGTCCCGGATCCTCAGAATCGATCCGAGGGTATGGCCCTGCGAGTAACAAGCGTCCTTGGTCTTTGAGCTCCTGCAGTCTTGCGCGGTGCTTGGTGCGCGCACTCTTGCGCCGCTCCAGACTGTTCTCGACATCTTCGCTCAAAATAGCATAGAACATGGGCTTAATCTTTCGTATCTTGCGGCTGGTCAATATAGCGGGCCATGTAAATCGCTTGGCCGACCACAAACATTAAGGTCAATCCCATGATGCCGAAGAGTTTGAAATTTACCCACGTGGCGGTATCAAAGTTATAAACCACATAGAGATTGGCAACTCCCATTGCAATAAAGAACACGACCCAGCTCAAGTTGAGCCGTATCCATACTGGGTCCGGCAGAGTGACGTTGCTCTCCATGATACGTCGCAGCAAATTCTTCCCGCCGATGAACTGACTGCCAAGAAATACAGTCGCAAAGAGCCAGTTGACGGCCGTAGGTTTCCACTTGATGAATCGCTCATCTTGCAAGATGAGCGTAGCGCCACCGAACAAGAGGATTAATGTGAAGGTAATGATGTGCAAAGTCTCGACGCGGCGAAACTTAAGCCAATAGATCCCGACCTGAGCCGTGGACGCAACAATAGCCACGGATGTCGCCAGTAAAATCCCCTGCTTTGGATCCTCGGGGATGTAAAAGGCGATGAAAAACAGAAGGATCGGAAAAAAGTCGAATAGAAATTTCATAATATGCTGTGCTTTGGGCACGCCAATGATAGCGAAAAACGACTACTTGCTCCATTCGCTCCAAACGCTCAAGCTGTAGCCACTGCCCGGGTCTCTGTTCTGTGCTATCGTAACCTGACCGTGGCGCAGTATTTTCGTATTCATCCCGAAGACCCGCAAAAGCGGTTGATCGAACAGGCAGCGAAGATCATGCGCGACGGCGGCGTGGTCGTTTATCCAACCGATTCTTGTTACGCGCTGGGATGCCAGGTTGGGGACAAGGCTGCGGTGCAACGCATTCGTCGCCTGCGGAGGCTCGGTCCGCGCCACAACATGACGCTGGTGTGCCGAGATCTGTCGGAGCTCGGCGTCTACGCGCGAGTGGACAACACGGCGTTCCGTCTCATCAAGGCGCTCACGCCCGGCCCCTACACCTTTATCCTCAAAGCCACGCGCGAGGTGCCGAAGCGCCTGCAAGACCCGCAACGCAAGACGATTGGGCTTAGAGTGCCCGATAATGCCATCGCCCGTGCCCTCATGGAGGCCCTCGGTGAGCCGAGCATGAGCACGACGCTCATCTTGCCGAACGACGGCACGCCCCTGACGGATCCGGAGGTCATCAATCAACGGCTTGCCCATGACGTGGCGCTGATCATTGATGGCGGGATTGGCGGCGTCGAGCCGACGACAGTGGTCGACCTGGTGAATGACACGCCGCATGTGTTACGAAAGGGCAAGGGTGACATTTCACTATTTCCAGACTGATGGGGCGTCAATAATCCAGCGCACGGCTGATTCATGCTTGCGTATGCCGTTCTCTATGGTCTGTCCGACACGGTATAATGCGCTCATGCCCGTGAAGACCCCGCAGCTGGCGACGCTGATGCGCCCAGGGTTTCTTGGGAGGCTGGGCTTGGGCGCGGTGTCCGGGGCACAAAGCCCATCATGTATCATCTTCTGCGATTTTTCCCGTGATCACCCAGCGCACTGAGAATCACTTGGTGAGGGGGTTTTTTGACTAATAGTTCGAATCGGCGCGTGCTCTCCGGGATGCGCCCCACCGGCCAGCTGCACCTTGGCCACTATCATGGCGTGCTAAAGAATTGGATCGAGCTTCAGCACGAGTATGAAAGCTTCTTCTTTGTCGCTGACTGGCATGCCTTAACAACCGAATACGAAGATCCAATGATCATTGGTGAAACCGTCTGGAACATGGTCATCGACTGGCTCGCGGCGGGCATTAATCCAGGGGCAGCCAAGCTGTTTATCCAGTCGCGCGTCCCCGAGCATGCGGAATTGCACGTGTTATTGTCCATGATCACGCCCCTTGGCTGGTTAGAGCGGGTCCCCTCTTATAAGGAGCAGCAGGAGAGGCTTGATTCGAAGGATCTTTCGACCTACGGTTTTCTGGGGTATCCGCTCCTGCAGACGGCTGATATTCTCATCTACAAGGCACATTTTGTCCCAGTGGGCGAGGACCAGGTTGCCCATGTGGAACTCGCACGAGAGATCGCACGCCGTTTCAATTATCTCTACGGCCGTGACCCTGGGTTTGAGGAAAAAGCCGAGGTGGCGGCCCGCAAGATGGGCAAAAAGAATGCCCGGTTGTACTTTGACCTGCGCAAACGCTTCCAAGAGAAGGGCGATGCCGTGGCGCTTGATACCGCGCACGCCCTGCTTGATTCGCAGCAGAGTATCTCGATCAGCGACAAAGAACGTCTGTTTGGTTATCTTGAAGGCGGCGGCAAGGCGATTTTCCCTGAACCCCAGGCCCTGCTCACGCCTTCCTCGAAGATGCCGGGGCTGGACGGCCAGAAGATGTCCAAGTCCTATGGCAATACCATTGCGCTCAGGGAAAATCCGACCTCTGTTGAAGAAAAGTTGCGAACGATGCCCACGGATCCGGCCCGTGTACGGCGTACGGATCCAGGCGATCCGGACAAATGTCCGGTATGGAAATTTCACGAGATCTACTCCAACGATGAGGTCAAAGAATGGGTTAAGAAGGGTTGCACAACGGCGGGTATTGGGTGTCTTGAGTGCAAGCAGCCGTTGATCGATGCTGTATTGGCTGAACAGGCACCTATTCGGGAAAGGGCCCAGGAATACCTGGATGATCCCGAGACCGTGCAGGGGATCATCGCCGAGGGGACTGAGGCAGCACGTGATGTGGCCCGTGAAACACTGGATGATGTTCGACAGGCCATTGGTTTGGTATATAGATAGGTAATGAACATGTCGAGTGAAGACGAAATGAGTCCGGATTCGGGCAGCGCGCAGCGGGAAACGCCCTTTGCGGTCGTGCAGGGTGAGCCCGTCACCGAGCTCCCCCGGGATCTGTACATCCCGCCAGATGCCCTGGAGGTGATGCTGGAGGCATTTGAGGGTCCGCTTGACCTGTTGCTCTACCTCATCAATCGGCAGAACATCGATATCCTCGATATTCCGGTTGCAGAGATTACCCATCAGTACATGAGCTATATCGAGCTGATGAGGGAACTGCAGCTCGAGCTGGCGGCGGATTACCTGCTGATGGCCGCTATGCTCGCCGAGATCAAGTCACGCATGTTGCTGCCACGGCCTGTGGATGAGGAGTTTGAGGAGGATCCCCGTGCCGAGTTGATCAGAAGGCTTCAGGAGTACGAGCGCTACAAGCAAGCAGCCCAGGACTTAGACGGCCTGCCCAGGTTGGAGCGCGATGTGTTTCCGGTTAATGCAGATGTTCCGGATAAGCGAGTGATAAAACTGCAACCTAAAGTGTCCCTCGATCAATTGCTCGACGCATTTAACGACGTGTTGACGTTGGCCCAGATGTTTGCTCACCATCATATTCAGAGAGAAGCTCTGTCGGTACGGGAGCGGATGTCCGCGGTGTTGGCACAGATACGATCTGATCAATTCACGGATTTCACGATGCTTTTCGCAGTCGAAGAAGGACGGGCTGGTGTAGTCGTTACCTTTCTCGCAATCCTGGAGCTTCTTAAGGATTCGCTCATCGATACGGTACAGAGCGAACCGTTTGGTCCAATATACGTAAAGGCAGCCGCATGAATACGGAACAGTTGAAACAGATTGTCGAGGCAGCATTCTTGGCCGCCGACGCGCCGCTCGATATTGACCGGATCTTAGAGCTATTTGATGCCGACGATCAGCCGCGCCGGGAAGAGATTCGTAGCGTAATTGAGATGCTTCGTCACGAGTGCAGAACGCGCGGGGTTGAACTCGTCGAAGTTGCAAGCGGATTCCGCTTTCAGGTGAAGCAAGAACTGTCGCGCTGGGTTAACCGCATGTGGGTGGAGCGTCCTCCCCGCTATTCTCGTGCTCTTCTTGAGACGCTTGCCATCATTGCCTATCGTCAGCCGATTACCCGGGGTGAGATTGAGGCGATCCGCGGGGTCAGCGTGAGTTCAAGCATTATGAAGACCCTTCTAGAACGCGAGTGGCTCCGCAAGGTCGGTTACCGGGATGTCCCCGGTCGACCAGCACTTTATGCGACCACTCGTCAGTTCCTTGATGATCATAATCTTAAGCAACTCTCCGAGTTGCCGACGCTGGCGGAGCTCAAGGATATTGAACAGATTAATCCGGATCTCTTCGGGGAAGTTAAGGAGGAGACAGTTGAGGCGGTTGCCGAGACCGTGAATTAATCATTCCAACTGACCCTCGGTAGCGCACCTGTCACAAAAACGATCTTGATGCGAGCAAAGCGCTGTGAGGGAGAGACTCCAAAAGGTGTTGGCACGGGCCGGACGCGGCTCTCGCCGGGAGATGGAGGCCTTGATCGAGGCCGGGCGCGTTAGCGTCAACGGACTTACCGCACAGCTCGGGACATGTGTTGATCAAGGTGACACCATCCAACTCGATGGCGACGCGCTCAAAACTCGGGATCTGTTTCGCCAATCTACCCGCGTTCTCTGTTATTACAAACCGCCGGGTGTGATCTGTAGCCGCAGAGATGTTATGGGCCGCCCGAGCGTGTTCGACGAAATTCCCCAGCTCAAAGATGGACGCTGGATCAGTATTGGGCGCTTGGACATCAATAGCTCCGGGTTGCTCATGTTCACGAATAACGGCGAATTGGCGCACCGCCTGTTACACCCGTCCAATGCCATTGAACGAGAATATGCTGTTCGCGTTCTCGGCGAAGTGCACGCCAGGCACATAGAGCGCCTGCAAAAGGGGGTCCTGCTCGATGATGGAATGGCTCGTTTCTCCCGCGTGAAGACAGGGGGTGGTCGGGGAGCAAACCGCTGGTACTATGTGACGCTCGCAGAGGGACGCAAACGCGAAATCCGGAGACTATGGGAGTCTCAGGGTCTCACAGTAAGCCGATTAATTCGCGTCCGCTTTGGGCCTGTGGCGCTACCGAAATCACGAAGATTTGGAGAGGTCTGGGAACTCGATAAGCGTAAGGTACGTGTACTCCGCGAGACTGTGGGCCTCGTGGGTATAGAGGATAATGACGAGAAGGCGCATAGCAAGCGGGCGCACCCATCAACAAAGCGGAGGCAGGGTGCTAAGTGATAAGGGCGAGCAGTCTCAAGAAGACCTTCGAGCGCCTCCTGTCTCACTACGGACCGCAGCACTGGTGGCCTGCCGATTCACCATTTGAGGTCATGGTCGGCGCGGTGCTGACGCAAAATACGGCATGGAGCAACGTCGCCCGCGCCGTATTGAACCTGAAAGAATCTGAACACCTCAGGCCCCAGGCCATTGTCGACTTGTCTGATGCCGAGCTTGCGGAGATGATCCGATCCGCGGGCTATTTCAATGTTAAGGCCCGGCGCCTCAAAAATTTCTGTCAATGGTATCTTGACCAAGGAGGTTATGACGTTCTTTCGAGACGTCCAACCCCTGATCTTCGCAAGCAGTTGCTCAGTGTCAATGGCATCGGACCGGAGACCGCTGATGACATGCTCCTTTATGCATTCAGTCGCCCCGTCTTTGTTGTTGATGCTTATACGCGCAGGCTCTTTTCGCGCCTTGGCAATGTCAATGGGAATGAAGACTACGAAGAATTGCGCGGAATGTTTGAAAAAAAGATTGGCCCTGATGTGCCGCTATACAATGAGTACCACGCGCTCATCGTTCACCATGCAAAGGAAATATGCCGAACAGTTCCACGCTGTAACGACTGTTGTCTAGCACGTCACTGCCGCTTTGTGTCATAGCGCCGCAAATTGATTTCCCGATCAGCACTGGGTAAGCTGAGCGGCCGCCCAGTGAGCGTCATGTAGCCAGTAGCATGCGTAGACCACTTGTCGCTGGAAATTGGAAAATGAATGGAACGCAAACCAGTGTCCGGCTATTGATCGA